>NZ_DCYC01000065.1:0-34022 GCF_002330965.1 Arsenicicoccus sp. UBA2120 | reverse complement strand
TGGGCGGAGCCGTCATACCCGCCGCTGGTCAGCGAGGTGAGGGTGCGCGGGTCGGCGCCGTCGCCCTCGTGCCAGCCGCCGGTGCCGGCCGAGTCGACCTCGACGCGGTCACCCAGCCCGGCCTCGTCGAGCAGGTGGCGCAGGATCACCTCGCCCATGGGGGAGCGGCAGATGTTGCCCGAGCAGATGACGCAGATGCGGTAGTCGGCCATGCCTGCCAGTATCTCGCGGTTGTTTGTGCTGCCCTATTGACACAAAGACGTGGCAGGCGCACAGTTCTTTGTGTCAAACATCTGGCACAAGCAGGAGGTCGTCATGCTGGCTCTCTATCCCTTGTTCGTCGTGGTCGTCGTGCTGGCCGGCGCCTGCCTCGTGGCCGCGCTGGTCCTCAGCCTCGGCGGGCGCCCGGTGGTCGTCGACGGCCATCTCGGACGCCTGCTGCGTGCGCAGGACCTCGTGCGTCGCTCCCGTGTCCTGGCCGTCCTGCTCGGCTTGCTCGCGGTGGTGGCGCTGGCCGCCACGGGCCGCGGCCGGCTGATCGCGACGGCGCCGGTGGCCGGGGTGGTCGTCGGGCTGCTCACCCTGGTCCTCGGTCAGCTCTCCATCGGTCGTATGGCGACCGGCCCCGCCGCGGGGCTCGAGCACCGGCGGGTCAGGGACTACGTCCCGCGCGGGCAGGCGGTGGTGTCGGGGGTCCTCGCACTCGCCGTGCTCGGGGCCGCGACGATCGGGCTGCGGCTCCAGGATGCCGACGGGCAGCAGCTGTCCTACGCCTGCACGACGCCCGAGGGCTGGGCCGCGAGCGGGGGCTCGAGCCCGTGGTTCGGGTCGTTCTATCTCGCCCCGGCGCTGCTGGTCTGGCTCGTCGGTCTCGCCGCCACGGCCTGGGGCCTGCGCCTCGTCGCCGGGCGGCCGCGTGACGGCAGCGACGCCGACCTGGTGCGGGCGGACGACGCGCTGCGACGGTGGTCGGCCGGGGCGCTGGTCGCGGGCGCCGGGCTGGCCTCGGGGGCGCTCGCGGTGCCGGCCCTGCTGATCTCCTGGATGCGTCTGGCCCACGCCGGGGACGGGATGTGCGCGACCAACCCCTTCGGCGCATCCGGGACCGTCGTCGGTGCCGTCGCCGCGGTCGTGGGTGTGCTGACCCTGTGGAGCCTCGTGAGGGTCCTTGCCCCGCACCGGGACTCGCTGGTGGCGCGCCTTGCCACCGAGGTGTCGGCATGAGCGTGGGTCTGCGGGTCGACGCGGGCGACCCCACGCCGCCCTACGAGCAGCTGCGGCGTCAGGTGCTGGTGCACGTGGCGAGCGGCGTCGTGACCGAGGGGGCCCGGATGCCGCCCGTGCGGCAGCTGGCCGCCGACCTCGGGGTGGCGGCCGGGACGGTGGCGCGGACCTACAAGGAGCTGGAGGCGTCCGGGATCGTGCGGACGGCCCGCCGCGCCGGGACGACGGTCGCTGCCGGTGCCGCAGAGCTCGCCCGCTCGTCGCTGGTGGTGGCCGACTCGGGGCCCGGGCTGGACGAGCTGGCGCTGGGTTTCGTCGCCACGGCGCGCGCCGCGGGTGCGGACGACGGGGTTATCGAGGCGGCCGTGCGGTCCGCCCTCGCGCGTCCCTGACCCCCCGCGCAACCACGAAGATCGTGAGTGTTTCGTCCAACATTCTTGGACGAAACACTCACGATCTGGGGGTTAGGCAGGGGTTTTGGGGCAGAGGCGGCGGGGTCGGGATCGGCTCAGCCGAGGCGCAGCTCGCGGTCGAAGCCGTCCACGGCGTCCTCGCGGTGGCTGACCATCACCAGGGTGCGACCCCCACGAGCCGCGAGCAGGTCGTCGAGCACCTCGGTGGCCGTGGCGTGGTCGAGGTGGGCGACGGGCTCGTCGAGAAGCATCACCGGCCGCCCGGAGAGGATCGCGCGGGCCAGCCCGAGGCGGGCCCGCTCGCCGCCCGAGACCCCGCGATGGCCGGTGCCGAGCAGGGTGTCGAGCCCCTCCGGCAGCGCGCGCAGCCACCCGCCGAGCCCAGCTCGTCCCAGCGCCACGGTCACCTCCTCGTCCGAGGCGGAGGGGCGCGCCAGCCGGAGGTTCTCGCGCACGGTCGAGGCGAAGACGTGCGGCTCGTCGTCCAGCACCGCCACCCGCGCGCGCAGGGACTCGACAGAGGCGGAGCGGCTGTCGACCGCGTCGAGCCGATAGCTCCCCGAGGCCGGGTCGAGGTGGGTGGCGAGCACCGCGAGCAGCGTGGACTTGCCGGATCCGTTGGGGCCGGTGATCACCACGGACTCGCCGGGCTCGACCGCGGCCGCCACCGGCCCGACGGCGTCGCGGTCCGCCGTCCAGCGCGCCGTGACCTCGTCGATCGTCAACCGCGGGGGTATGCCGCAAGCCCCCGGCGCCTCGACGGGCCCGTGCTCCCCGAGGGGCAGGTCCTGGGCGAGGAGGGCGTCGAGCCGGACCCGGCTGCCGTCGGCGCGGGCCCAGGCGCCCATGGCGTCCGGCAACGGCGTGAACGCGTCCGCCGCCGCCACGGGGGTCAGCACGAGCAGGGCCGCGATGGCGTCGTTGAACCCACCCGCCACCAGCCCGTGCGCGTGCACCGCCATGGCGACCGTGCCGGCACCGCAGGCGATCCCGGTGAGGGTCATCCCGAGCGCCCGGCCCCGGGCGCGTCGCGCGTTGGCCGCAGCCAGCCGGGCCTGCGCGGCCTCGATCCACGACCCCGACGCCGAGGTCGCCCCGATCGCCTGCAGCTCCAGCGCGTTGGCGGTGACGAGGCCGGCGACGCGGGCCACCTCGGCCCGGGCGTTCAGCCAGTCCCGTTGCGCCGCGCGCTCGCTCGCGAGGACGAGCCAGGCGACGAGCCCGCAGGCCACGAGCACGGCCGCGACGATCATCGCCCCCACGTAGGAGAACAGCGCCGTCGCCAGCACCGTCAGGAGCCCCGCCACGACGGACCCGAGCACGGGGACGACGACGCGGATCTCGGCATACACCCGGTCCTCGAGGTCGTCGACGGCGCCGCCAAGCACCTCGCTGCGGGACCGCCGTCCGAGCCGGGCGGGGGTGAGGGGCACGAGCGCGTCATAGGCCGCGACCCGCTGGTCCGCCAGGTCACCGAGCGCGGCGTCGTGCGACCGCACCCGCTCCCAGTAGCGGAACACCGGCCGCGCCATCCCGAACGCCCGCACCGCCACGATCGCCGCCATCAGCGTGAGGATCTGCGGACGGTGGGAGGCGGCGACGATCAGCCAGCCGGAGGTCGTCGTGAGCGCGATCCCGCTGGCGGTGGCCAGCCCGCCGATGATCGCGGAGCCCCGGATGCCGGGGGGCGTTCGCCATACCGAGCTCATCGCGCGACCTCCTGGGCGACGGGGGAGAGGGTGACGTGCTGGTCGGCGTGCGCGACGAGACTGGGGCGGTGCGTGACGACGACGACCGCCCGGTCGCGCGCGAGCGAGCGCACGACGTCGTCGACGAGCGCGGTGGACGCGGGGTCGAGGTGTGCGGTGGGCTCGTCGAGGGCCACGAGCGGCGCCGTCGACAGCAGGGCCCGCGCCATCCCGAGGCTCGCCCGCTGGCCCGCCGACAGCCCGAACCCGTCGTCCCCGAGCGGCGTGCCGAGCCCGTCCGGCAGCCCACGGACCAGGTCCTCGAGCCCGACCTGCCGGAGCACCGACCAGAGCCGGTCGTCGTCCGCCTCGTCGGCGAGGGTGAGGTTGGCCCGGATGGAGCAGGCGGTCAGGAAGGGGCGCTGCGTCACCAGGCGCGACGGGACGAGGGAGGCTGTGCCCGTGGTGGGTTCGCGCAGCCCGCAGAGGAGCTCGAGGGCGGTGGTCTTGCCCGTTCCCGACGGCCCGGTGATCACCGTCAGGCCCGGCGCCGCGGTGAGGGTGAGGTCGTGCAGGACGTCGCGCGTGGCCCCGGGATAGCGATAGGTCACGCCCTCCAGCCGGGCGACCCCCGTGTCGTGACGTGACCGCTCGGCGGTGGTGGCGGCCGTCGCCGTGAGGATGTCGTCGAGCGCCTGCGCCCCGTCCGCGGCCGAGTGGAACTCCTGACCCACGCGCCGGATCGGCCAGTACGCCTCGGGCGCCAGCAGGATCGCCGCCAGCCCCGTGCCGAGGCCGATGTCGCCCCAGGTCAGGCGGATGCCGACCGCGACCGCCACCAGCGCCACCGAGATCGTGGCGAGCAGCTCGAGGGCCGCCGACGACAGGAAGGCCAGCTTGAGCGTCGCCACGGTCGCGGTCCGGTGCCGCTGCGACACCTCGCGGATCGTGGCACTCTGCCGGCTCGCCCGGCCGTAGGCCGACAGCGTCGGCAGCCCCCGCATCATGTCCACGAAGTGCCCGGCGAGGGTGGCCAGGGCCCGCCACCGCCTGTCGGAGGCGTCTGCCGTCGCCTTGCCGATCAGCGCGGCGAACAGCGGCAGCAGCGGCAGCGTCAGCACGACGATCAGCGCCGACCACAGGTCCACGAAGGCCAGCGTCACGACCGCCAGCACCGGCAGCACGGCGGCGGCCACGAGTGCGGGCAGGTAGCGCGCGACATACGTCTCGACGCTGGTCGCCCCCTGGGTGGCGAGGGTCTGGGCCGCGGCCGGCTCGGGTCGCTGGTCGGCGGACCGGGCCAGCCACGTGCGCAGCAGCAGCGTGCGCAGGCCGGCGCTGACCTCGGTGCCGGCCCAGGACGAGACGAGCTCGGTCGCGCCGGTGAGCAGGGCGCGCACCACGAGCACGGCGGCCAGGAGCCCGAGGGGTCCCCACAGGGCCGTATGCCGTGCCACCGCCACCACGACCGCCGCCACCGCGAAGGCCTGCACGATGGCGGCGACGCCCTGCGCCACCCCGATGGCGCCGAGGGCCAGGACGGGTCGCCGGGCACCGGGCAGCAGCCGCAGCAGGCGGGGGTCGAAGGGCTTCACGCGGGGGAGCTCCTCGTCGTCGGTGTCATCGGCGTCGCAGGGTCGCCAGGGTCGTCGTCACAGGGTCGCTCACCTGCCTCCACAAAGATCGTGAGGGTCCCCTCCAACAATGTTGGACGAAACCCTCACGATCCTGGGGAGGTCCGGGCGGACTCAGCGGTCGCGGTGCCCGCCCCCGGCGACGTGGTCGTCCCCGGTCGTGCGCGTCCCGCCCGCAGCCGCCTGCGCCTCCAGCTCGCCCACCTCGCGCGGCTCGTGCGCCGGTGGGATGTGGTGGGTGGAGATGCGCTTGCGGAAGATCCAGTAGGTCCACGCGGTGTAGGCGAGCACGATCGGCGTGAAGACCACGGCGGCGCCCGTCATGATCTTGAGCGTCAGGTCGGTGCTGGCGGCGTTCTCGTGGGTGAGGCTCCAGGCCGGGTTGGTCGAGGAGGGCATCACGTCGGGGAACAGCGCGGTGAACAGCGCCCACACGGCGAGCGCGATCGCGGCGGCGGTGCCGGTGAAGGCCACCCCGTCACGGCCGAGGCGCGTCATGAGCAGGCCCACGACGAGCGCCACGGCGGCGAGGACCGCGAGGATCCACGAGCCGGTGTTGCCGGTCAGCATCATCACCCAGACGAGGAAGACGACGGCGACGACGGCCGCGGCGATGCCGACCTTCCAGGCGAGGGCCCGCGCCTCCTCACGGATCTCGCCGCTCGTCTTGAGCGCGACGAAGACCGCACCGTGGGTGAGGAAGAGCAGCAAGGTGGTCACGCCGCCGAGCAGCCCGAGCGGGTTGAGCAGGGTGAACAGGTTGCCGGTGTACTCCTTGTCGGCGTTGATCGGGACGCCCGCCACGATGTTGGCGAACGCGACGCCCCACAGCAGCGCGGGCAGGAACGAGCCGACGATGATGCACAGGTCCCAGTTGCGACGCCACTGGTCGTCGTCGCGCTTGTGGCGGTACTCGAAGCCCATGTTGCGGATGATCAGGGCGACCAGGATCAGCAGCAGCGGCAGGTAGAACCCGGAGAACAGCGTGGCGTACCAGTGCGGGAAGGCCGCGAAGGTGGCGCCGCCCGCCGTGAGCACCCACACCTCGTTGCCGTCCCAGTGCGGGCCGATGGTGTTGAGCAGGACGCGGCGGCGGTTGTCGGTGTCGAGCTCGTCGCGGCCCTTGCCGAGGATCGGCAGGAGCATGCCGACGCCGAAGTCGAAGCCCTCGAGGACGAAGTAGCCGGTCCACAGGACGGCGATGAGGATGAACCAGATGACGGTGAGTTCCATGGTGTCTCTCCAACGTCCTCAGTAGGCGAAGACGAGGGGCTTGTCCTCGCCGCTCTCGGCCGGGGTGTCGGTGTCGGCGGGCTCGGCCCCGACGCGGGTGTACTTCAGGAAGAGCTTGACCTCGACGACCATCAGCGCGGCATACAGCAGGGTGTAGACGACCATCGAGACCAGGACGGACCAGGCCGGCACGGACGGGCTGACGCCGTTGGCGGTCGTCATCTCGCCGAAGACGACCCACGGCTGGCGGCCGACCTCGGTGAAGATCCACCCGAACGAGATCGCGAAGACCGGCAGCAGCGGGCTCCAGATCACGACGTGCTTCCACCAGCGGGCGGTCGGCGGCGTCTTGCCCTTGCGCGTCGCCCACAGCGCCAGCGCCGACAGCGCCATCGACACGAACCCGACGCCCATCATCAGGCGGAAGGTCCAGTAGGTCGTCGGGATGTTGGGGATGTAGTTGGTGGCTCGGTCCGCGGTGCGCGGGTTGCCGGCGTACTTCTGCTGGTAGTCGGCCTGGATGTCGCGGATGCCCTTGATCTCGGCGCCGAAGTCGCCCTTGCCCAGGTAGGACAGCAGGCCGGGCACCTGGATCCAGTGCTTCGCGTTCTGACCGTTCAGGTCGCCGGTCGTGAAGACCGAGAAGGGGGCGGACGACGAGGTCTCGTAGTGCGCCTCGGCCGCCGCCATCTTCATGGGTTGGACCTCGGTCATGACCTTGCCCTGCAGGTCGCCGGTGACGACGACGCCGAGCGAGGCGACGAGGGAGACGATCGCGCCGACGCGGACGGCCTTGCGGTACATCTCGCGGTCACGGTCGGCGATCGGCCCCTTGCGCAGCCAGTGCCACAGCGCCACGCCGACGACGACGGCGCCGCCGGTCATGTAGGAGCTGAGGATGACGTGCGGGAAGGTAACGAGCTGGACCTTGTTGACCAGCACCGCGACGAAGTCGGCCATCTCAGCGCGCCCCGACTCGGGGTTGAACCGGTAGCCGACGGGGTTCTGCATGAACGAGTTGGCGGCGAGGATGAAGTAGGCGGACAGCACGGTGCCGATGTGGACGATCCACATCGCCCACGCGTGCAGCCGCTCCGGGATCCGGCCCCAGCCAAAGATCCACAGGCCGAGGAAGGTCGACTCGAGGAAGAACGCGAGCAGCGCCTCGAACGCCAGCGGGGCGCCGAAGATGTCGCCGACGAACCGCGAGTAGTCCGACCAGTTCATCCCGAACTGGAACTCCTGGACGATGCCGGTGACGAGACCGAGGGCGAAGTTGATGGTGAACAGCTTGCCCAGCCACTTGGTGAGCCGGAGGTACTCCGGCTTGCGGGTGCGCACCCAGGCGCTGTGGTAGCCGGCGACGATCGCCGACAGGCCGATGGTGATCGGCACGAAGAGGAAGTGATAGACGGTGGTGATGGCGAACTGCCATCGCGCAAGGTCCAGGTTGTCCATGACATCTCCGGAGGTCAGACCTTTTGGTTACCCGTCGAGCCTACCCACGGCTACTGGCGGGTCGGACCCGGTCGTGCCTTTGCAACCTGGCCGTGACCTGCGGTTTTTGACAACACGGGCGTTGTGCAAATCGGCGCCGAGCCCGTATGCCGGTCCGCCCGTGAGGTATTCGCGGCACCGCCAACCCCAACGACCCGGGGCCTCGGAGACCGCTTGTGACAGAGTTCACAAGCGCCAGGAGGTATGCCGGGCCCGCACCCTCTCGCTAGCGGCCCGGGCTCGCGACAGAGTGGTCGCGAACCCGACGTCAAGGGGTCGTAGACGTCGGATATGTGACCACTCTGCAGCCCCCGCCGCCGGCACGCGCCGGAGAGACCAGTCAGCTGGGGTAGCCCTCGGGGTTGCCGGACTGCCAGCGCCACGTGTCGGCGCACATGTCGTCGACGGTCCGGGTGGCCTGCCACCCGAGCTCGCGGTTGGCGCGAGAGGGGTCGGCATACGAGGCTGCGATGTCGCCGGGGCGACGAGGGGCGACCTGGTAGGGGAGGTCGCGGCCGACGGCGCGGCTGAAGGCCGCGAGCATCTCCTTGACCGAGGTGCCGTGCCCGGTGCCGAGGTTCCAGGTGGAGACGGCGTCGTCGACCTGGCCGAGGCGGTTGAGGGCGGCGACGTGGCCGGCGGCGAGGTCCTCGACGTGGATGTAGTCGCGCAGGCCGGTGCCGTCGGGGGTGTCGTAGTCGTCGCCGAAGATGTTGAGGTGCTCGCGCCGCCCGACGGCGACCTGGGCGATGAAGGGAACGAGGTTGTTGGGGATGCCCTGCGGGTCCTCGCCGATCGTGCCGGACGGGTGGGCGCCCACCGGGTTGAAGTAGCGCAGCAGCGCGATCCGCATCTGCGGGTCCGCGACGGCGACGTCGCGCAGGATCTGCTCGATCATCACCTTGGTCCAGCCATAGGGGTTGGTGGCCGACGTCGGGAAGTCCTCCTTCATCGGGACGGGCGCGTCCTCGCCGTACACCGTTGCGCTGGAGGAGAACACGAGCTTCTTGACGCCGTGGCGCTGCATCGCGCGCACGAGGGAGAAGGTCGAGTCGAGGTTGTTCTCGTAGTACTCGAGCGGCTTCTCGACCGACTCGCCCACGGCCTTGAACCCCGCGAAGTGGATGACCGCGTCGAACTGCTCGGTGGCGAACAGGTGCTCGGTCTTGTCGCGGTCGGTCAGGTCGAAGCCGTGGACCTCGATCGGCTGCCCCGCGAGGGCCTCGAGCCGGGCCATCACGGACGGCTTGGCGTTGGAGAAGTTGTCGACCACGACCACGTCGTGGCCGGCGGCAAGGACCTGGAGGGTGGTGTGCGAGCCGATGTAGCCGGCACCACCGCTGACGAGAACGCGCATGGCTCCCACCCTAGGGGTCCCGCTGACGGCCGCGCTGTGCGATGGGTCGAACGATAGGGATAAGGTATGCCTAACTTAGGCAACCCTGATCGACGATTGGACCCGCTTTGTCTCTGTCTCGCCGCTCCCTGCTGGTGCTCACGTCCGCCACGCTCGCCCTGGCCGCGTGCGGCTCCGGCTCAGGCGGCTCCGGCGCTGGAGCCGAGTCCGGCCAGGCCTCGTCCGGCGCCGCGTCGCTGGGCTCGGGCGGCGCCGAGCAGGGTGCCTTCCCGGTGACGCTCAAGCACAGCTTTGGTGAGACCACGATCACCAAGGAGCCCACCAAGGTCGCGACCGTCGGCTGGGTGGACCAGGACATGGCCGTGTCCCTCGGCGTCGTGCCCGTCGGCGCCACCGCGATGACCTGGGGCGGCAACGCCGCCAAGTCCACGGACTGGTTCGACGCGGCCGTCGCCAAGCTCGGTGGCAAGGCGCCCACGCGCTACGACGACACCGACGGCATCCCCGTCACCGAGATCGCCAAGCTCGCGCCCGACGTCATCCTGGCCACGGGCTCGGGGCTGACCAAGGCGGACTACGACACGCTGTCCAAGGTCGCCCCGGTCGTCGCCCAGCCCGGCGCGCCCTGGGTGACCCCCTGGACCACCTCCCTGGACATGGTGGGCAAGGCCCTCGGCCGCCCGGCCAAGGCCACCGCCGTCCGCGCCCAGACCGACAAGGTCGTGGCCGACGCCAAGACGGCCCACCCCGAGCTGGCCGGCAAATCCATGGTCTTCGCCTACCTCGCCACGACAGACCTGTCGCAGATCGGCATCTACGGCAAGGAGGACAACCGCGTCCGCGCCCTCGAGTCGTTCGGCCTCACGAGCGCGCCGATCGTCGGCACCGCCGTCAAGCCCGGCCAGTTCTACGGCAACGTCTCCGCCGAGCAGGCCTCGACGATCCAGTCCGACGTGCTCCTCACGTATGCCGACAAGCCCGCCGACATCGCCTCGTTCAAGGCCAACCCGCTGATCGGCCAGATCCCGGCGCTGAAGTCGGGGCACGCCTATGCCGAGGTGGACAAGCAGATCGGCCTGTCGGTCACCAACCCCAGCCCGCTGTCGATGCCGTTCATCGTCGACAAGTACCTCCCCGGCGTGGTCAAGGCCGTCAAGGGCGCATGAGCCGGGCCGTCCCCGCGCCGGTCGCCGTCCGGGCCCTCTCACCGCTGCTGGTCCTGCTGGTCGCGCTCGCCGCGTCGCTGCTCGTCGGCTCGCGGGCGGTGGCACCCAGCGCCCTGCTCGACCCGGCCGACCCGCTGCACGCGATCGCGATGGCGCGCGTCGACCGGACGGTGCTGGCGGTCGTCGTGGGCGCGGCGCTCGGGCTCTCGGGGGCCTGCTTCCAGGGGCTGACGCGCAACCCCCTGGCGGACCCCGGGATCCTCGGGGTGTCCGCCGGGGCGTCGCTCGCGATGGTGGTGGCGATCAGCATCGGCGGGCTGTCCGCGCCGCTGGCGCACGTGGGCGCCGCGTTCGTGGGGGCAGCGGTCGCCGCGATCGTCGTGCACCTGCTGGCGGCGGTGTCGCGCGGGGGCCTGCGGCCGGGCTCGGTCACCATCGCCGGCGCGGCCGTGACCGCCGCGCTCACCTCGGTGTCGACGGCCCTGCTGCTGGGGGACCACGGGACGCTGCAGGCGTTCCGCTTCTGGCAGGTGGGGACCATCGGTGGGCGCGACCTCGCTCTGCTCGCCGCCGTCGGTCCCGTGCTGGTCGTGGGGGCGGTGCTGTCGCTGGTCCTCGCTCGGCGGCTCGACGCGCTGGCGCTCGGTGACGACGCCGCCGCGGCCCTCGGCACCCACCCCACCCGCACCCGCTGGGCCGTGGGTGCGGTCGCCGTGCTGCTGGCCGCCGGTGCCACCGCCCTCGCCGGGCCCGTGGGCTTCGTGGGTCTGCTGGTCCCGCACGCCGCACGGTCCGTCGTCGGCCCGGCCCACGGTCGCGTGCTGCCGCTCAGCGCCGTGCTGGGGGCGGCGCTGGTGGCCGCCGCCGACACCGTGGGACGCGTGGTGCTGCCGCCGTCGGAGGTGCAGGTCGGGATCATGACGGCGATGGTCGGCCTGCCCGGTTTCGTGTGGGCCGTGCGACGGGGGCGGCTGTGAGCACCCTCGCCGTGCGGGAGCCCGCGACCCGCGAGGCGCGACGTTCGTTGAGCCGGCGCGCCCACCACCGCGTGCTCCTCGTCGTCCTCGCGGTCCTCGCGCTCGGCCTGGCCGTCGCACGAGCCCTGCTGGGGGACCTGGTGATCCCCGTCGTCGACGCCGTCGCGATCCTGCGGGGCGAGGTCATCCCGGGGGCGAGCTTCATCCTGATGGAGAGCAGCCTGCCCCGGGCCGTCCTGGCCCTGCTCGCCGGTGCTGCGTTCGGCGCCGCCGGCGCGACCTTCCAGACCGTCCTGCGCAACCCGCTGGCCAGCCCCGACATCGTCGGCGTCGGCATGGGCGCCTCGGCCGCCGCGGTCGTCGGCATCGTGGTGCTCGGCGTCAGCGGGCCGACGCTGTCTCTCCTTGCCGTGGCGGGGGCCCTGGTCGTGGCCGTCCTCGTGCGGGTCGTCGCGCAGTCCACCGGCGAGCGCCTCGTCCTGGTCGGCGTCGGCGTCTCGTCGGTGCTGGCCTCGGTCGTCCACTACCTCTTCACCCGCGCCGACGAGTTCGACACCCAGCTCGTGCTCCGATGGCTGACCGGCAGCCTCGGCCAGGCGGACTGGACGACGATCCGGTGGCTCGCCGTGACGTCGGTCGCGGCATACCTGCTGCTCTGGGTCGCGAGCCGGGACCTGCCCGCGCTGCAGCTCGGCGACGACCTCGCGCTCGGGCTCGGCGGGCGGCGCCACGCCGCGGACCTGCTCCTCGCCGTCGGCGTCGTGGTGCTGGCGCTCGCGGTGGCGGCGGTGGGGCCGATGGCCTTCGTGGCGTTCATGGCCGGGCCGATCGCCCGGGCTTTGGACCGCGGTCGCCCGACGATCGTCGGCGCGGCCCTCGTCGGCGCGGTCGTGGTGGTCGCCGCAGACCTGATCGGCGGCCACGTGATCCCCGACGTCCACCTGCCCGCCGGCGTCGTCACCGGCGTCACCGGCGCCCCCGTGCTGCTCTGGCTGATGACCCGCGGCCGTACCGAAGGAACCCTGTGATGACCCGACTGGCCACCCGCGACCTGACCCTCGGCTACGGCGGGGAGCCGGTCGTCCGCGACCTCACCCTCGAGATCCCGGACGGTCGCGTGACCGTCGTCGTCGGCCCCAACGCCTGCGGCAAGTCGACGCTGCTGCGCGGTCTCGCCCGCCTGCTGCGCCCGCGCTCCGGAGCCGTGCTGCTCGACGGACGCCCCATCCACGAGCAGCCCACCCGGACCGTCGCCCGCACCCTCGGCCTGCTGCCCCAGCACCCCGTCGCGCCCGAGGGGGTCACCGTCGCCGAGCTCGTCGGCCGCGGCCGGCACCCCCACCAGGGGCTGTGGCGGCGCAGCTCGGCGCACGACGCCGAGGCCGTCGAGCGGGCCCTGGCGGAGACGGGCACCAGCTCGCTCGCCGACGCCCCGGTCGCGGAGCTGTCCGGTGGCCAGCGTCAGCGCGTGTGGATCGCCATGGCCCTCGCCCAGGAGACCGACCTGCTGCTGCTCGACGAGCCGACGACCTATCTCGACCTCACCCACCAGATCGAGATGCTCGACCTGGTCGCCGCCCTCAACGCCGAGCGGGCCACCACGGTCGTCATGGTGCTGCACGACCTCGGCCTGGCGGCGCGGTAT
The DNA here is from genome assembly GCF_002330965.1 of Arsenicicoccus sp. UBA2120. Lineage (NCBI taxonomy): Bacteria > Bacillati > Actinomycetota > Actinomycetes > Micrococcales > Intrasporangiaceae > Arsenicicoccus > Arsenicicoccus sp. UBA2120. The sequence continues at coordinate 21,188 of NZ_DCYC01000065.1, read as the reverse complement.
GCCGACCACCTCGTCGCCATGCGGGCCGGCGTCGTCGCGGCGCAGGGCGCACCCGCCGACGTGCTCACCGAGGAGATGGTGCGCGAGGTGTTCGCCCTGGACGCGCGCGTGATCGCCGACCCCGAGTCCGGGACCCCGCTCGTGGTGCCCCGCTGCTCGCCCCACCGCCCGTCCTGGACGGCGTCCGACCCGCGTTCCGGGCGTTTTCGGCATACGACCGGTTGGTCGCCGAGGGCCACGGGCAATGAGAGGGTGAGTGCATGGTCAACCGGCCGCGAGGCCAGGAAGGGGCGCACATGCCCACCACCGTCAAGGGAGTGATCTCCCGAGCCAAGGGCGAGCCGGTCGAGCTCGTCGACATCGTGATCCCCGACCCAGGGCCAGGCGAGGCCGTCGTCGACGTCCAGGCCTGCGGCGTCTGCCACACCGACTACCACTACCAGCAGGGCGGGATCAACGACGAGTTCCCCTTCCTGCTCGGGCACGAGGCCGCCGGCCGCGTCTCGGCCGTCGGGGAGGGCGTGACCGAGGTCGCCGTCGGTGACTTCGTGATCCTCAACTGGCGCGCCGTGTGCGGGGAGTGCCGGGCCTGCCGCCGCGGGCGTCCGTGGTACTGCTTCGCCACGCACAACGCCAAGCAGCGGATGACCCTCACGGATGGCACCGAGCTGACGCCGGCGCTGGGGATCGGGGCCTTCGCGGAGAAGACGCTGGTCGCGGCCGGTCAGTGCACGCGCGTGGACGAGCGCGCCGGCGCCGAGGCGGCGGGTCTGCTGGGCTGCGGCGTCATGGCCGGGCTGGGCGCCGCGATCAACACCGGCGGCGTCGGTCGTGGCGACTCCGTGGCCGTCATCGGCCTCGGGGGCGTCGGTATGGCGGCCGTCGTCGGCTCGCGTCTCGCGGGCGCGGCCACGATCATCGGCATCGACCCGGACCCCCGCAAGCGTGAGAAGGGGCGCTCGATGGGGGCGACGCACACCATCGACCCGGCCGACGGCGACGTCGTCGAGGCGGTGCGCGCGCTGACGGACGGCAACGGCGCGGACGTCGTCATCGAGGCGGTGGGTCGCCCCGAGACCTACGAGCAGGCGTTCTACGCACGCGATCTCGCGGGGACCGTGGTGCTCGTGGGGGTGCCGACACCGGAGATGCGGATCGAGCTGCCGCTGCTCGACGTCTTCGGTCGTGGCGGGTCGCTCAAGTCCAGCTGGTATGGCGACTGCCTGCCCTCTCGCGACTTCCCCATGCTCATCGACCTCTACCTGCAGGGGCGGCTCGACCTGGACGCGTTCGTGTCCGAGACGATCGGGCTGGGCGACGTCGAGGAGGCCTTCGCCACCATGAAGCGCGGTGACGTCCTCCGCTCGGTGGTGACGCTCTGATGGCCGGCGACGTGCAGGTCCAGCAGCTCGTCACGTCGGGGACGTTCTCCCTCGACGGGGGCACCTGGGACGTCGACAACAACGTGTGGATCGTCGGCGACGATGACGAGTGCGTGGTCTTCGACGCCCCGCATGACGCCTCGGCCATCGCCGCCGCCGTCGGCGAGCGTCGGCTGGCGGCGATCGTGTGCACGCACGCGCACGACGACCACGTCAACCAGGCGGCCGCTCTCGCGGAGGCCACGGGCGCCCCGATCTGGCTCAACCCGCACGACCTCGAGCTGTGGCAGCAGACCTATGACACGCGCCAGCCCGACGAGGACATCGTCGACGGCACCGAGATCACCGTGGGCGGGGTGACGCTGCGGGCGATCGCGACGCCGGGGCACACGCCGGGCGGTACCTGCTTCTACAGCGCGGAGCTGGGGCGCGTGTTCAGCGGTGACACCCTCTTCCAGGGAGGCCCGGGCGCGACGGGGCGGTCGTTCTCGTCATACGACACGATCGTCGACTCGATCCGCGCCAGGCTGTTCACCCTGCCCGACGACACGATCGTGCACACCGGGCACGGCCCCGACACGACCATCGGCGCCGAGCGGGCCGGCGCCGACGGGTGGGAGGACCCCAGCGCCGCCTAGGGTGTGGCCATGGCCTACTACGCAGTCCGCTACTCCTACTCCGACGACCCCCGCCTCGACGAGATCCGGCCCGAGCACCGCGCGTTCCTCGGCCGGCTCGCCGAGGCGGGGTCGCTGCAGGCGTCCGGTCCCTACGTCGACGTGAAGCCGGCGTCGGCGCTGCTGATCCTCCGCGCCGACAGCGCCGACGAGGTGCGCTCGCTGCTGGGGGACGATCCCTTCCAGCAGCACGGCCTCGTCGCCGGGATCGACGTCACCGAGTGGAACCCCGTCATCGGCGTCTTCGCCGCCCAGCCCTGACCCGCCGGGGGCCGAGGCATCGGCCGGCCTTCGTTCGCCAGGCTGATGCCTCGGCCCCCGGTAGGTTCTGGCCATGAGCGAGCAGCAGGGCACCGACGTCGACGTCGACTGGGCCGTCGCCCGGGACGCCAACCGCGCCAACTGGGACGATCGGGCGGGCCTGCACGAGGTCGCCTACGGGATCGAGCGCTACGCCGAGGACCCGGCATACCTCTCCACCGTGGTCAGCGACGACCTGCCCGCCCTCGCCGCCCACCTGCCGCAGGGCTCGCTGCGCGGCCTCGACGTCGTGCACCTGCAGTGCCACATCGGCACCGACACCATCAGCCTGGCCCGCGCCGGCGGTCGTATGACGGGGGTCGACTTCTCGCTATCGTCGCTGGCAGCCGCGCGTCGGCTCGCCGCCACGACCGGGACCGAGGTCACGTGGGTCGAATCGGACGTGCTCGACGCCCGCGCCGCCGTGACCGGTCACTTCGACGTGGTCTACACCAGCATCGGCACGATCGGCTGGCTCGGCGATCTCGGGCGTTGGGCCGACCAGGTGGCGCGAAAGCCCTGACGCGCCTGTTGGCCCCACCCCGCGGCATCGGGTGAGTCTGCTGCGGGTAGACGAGCAGTGAAGTCACCCGATCGCGACCGGGAAGGTCAGGGTCGGAGGGCGGGTAGGACGGCGGCGGCCTTGAGCAGCATCTCGTCGGTCTCGGCCTGCGGGTCCGAGTCCAGGACGATCGCCCCGCCCGCGCCGATCTCGACCTGCCCGTGGTGCATGACGGCGGTGCGGATCACGACGGACAGGTCCACCGCGCCGCTGCGGTCGACGAAACCCAGTGCCCCTGAGTAGATCCCGCGCGCCCGCGTCTCGAGCTCGTCGATGATCTGCATGGTGCGGTGCTTGGGGGCGCCCGTCATCGACCCGCCGGGGAAGCACGCCTCGAGGGCGTCGATCGCGGTGCGGTCCTCGGCAAGCCGCCCGCGCACGGTCGTCACGAGCTGGTGCACGGTCGCGTAGGACTCGACGTGCATGAGTCGAGGCACGTGGATCGTCGCCGGGTCGCAGACGCGTGACAGGTCGTTGCGCAGCAGGTCGGCGATCATGAGGTTCTCGGCACGGGTCTTGGCGTCGGCGGCGAGATCGGCTGCGGCACGGGCATCGTGGGTGGGGTCGGTATGACGCCTTGCCGTCCCCTTGATCGGCTTGGTCGACACCTCGCCGTCACCCGTCACGTGCAGGAACAGCTCGGGGCTGGCCGACAGGACGTGCCGGTCCCCGAGGCGCAGGTAGGCCGCGTGCGGGGCGGGGTTGAGCTCGCGCAGCCGCAGATAGATGTCGAACGGGTCGTCGTGCGACTCCGCGAGAACCGTGTCGGTGAGGCAGATCTCGTAGGACTCGCCCCGTCGCAGCGCCTCGAGGCAGGTCTCGACGTCCTGGCGGTACTGCGCGACGTCGCGAGCGAGATGCGCTGTGGGGCGGGGCGGTTCGTCATCCGGCCATGGCGCTCGGGTGATCCCCGGAGCGCGAGAAGCCGCGCCCGACAATCGATCTCGCGCCCATGCCGCCCAGGCGGCAGCGGAGTCGCCGTGCGCGACCAGCCAGGCGTCGCCGGTCTCGTGGTCGAGGGCGAGGAGCCGGTCGCAGCGCATCCACACGGCGTCGGGGTGGGGCGACGTGTGGCGGTTGGTGGCGCCGAGGTCGCCCTTCAGCTCGTAGCCGAGGTAGCCCACCCACCCGTCGACCAGCTCGAACGGCGCGGCATCCTCGGGCGGCGCGGCATCCTCGGGCGGCGCGGCCCGGCGCCGCAACGCGTCCAGGATCGTCCCGTCCTCGCGGCGGCTGCGGCCACCGGCGGTGACCACGACATGGCCCCGGCCGACGTCATACGTCAGCACCTCACCCTCCGGCCCGGGCGATCCGAGATAGGAGAACCGGGCCAGACCGGGCTCGGCCCGCGCGCTGTCCAGCCAGCAGGCCCAACGGGATTCGCCGAACAGCGCGGTGTAGGCAGCGCCGGGGTCGACGTCGAGACCGAGCGGTTCTACGATCATGTCGTGAGCTGCTCGGGCAACGGCCCGATGGTCTCCTCGAGGGCGGTGCGGAGCAGGTCGTCGAGCCCAGACGTGACGGCGCCGTGCGGGGTGTCGCGGATCGCGCCGTCGGGCAGGACCCAGCTCGTCACGGCCTGGACCCCGCGTGCGGCATTGACCGCCCAGACGGGCTTGTCGAGCAGGGCGTCGACCGAGACGCGACCGCGCGTCAGCGGGTGCGGGGTGTCGGCGAGGGCGATCTCGAGGCACTCGATCGTGACCGAGGGCAGGGACAGCTCGTCGAGCGGGCGCGTGACGAAGTGCTGGCCGTCCCACCACACCAGGGCTGAGTAGGTCGCCTCGACGGCCTCGGGCAGCCGCTCCTCGACCCGCCACAGCAGTGCGTCGTCGGCGCCGAGCTCGCGTGCCCGCAGCTGCAGCTGGCGCTGCACGACCAGGTCAGGGCCCTTGATGTGCGGCCACTTGCGCGGGTCCGGCACGTCGGCGATCCACAGCGAGATCTGGGTGGGGGTGTCGCTCGCGGGCCGCAGCCACAGGGCGACGGCGTCGTTGTAGGCCTCCAGCCGCGGAAACCACCTGTCGGCGCGAGGGGTTCGTGCCAAGACCTCGTCGACGACGACGTCCAGGTCCTGGAAGTGCACGAAGAACTCGGCCGTCGCGGCGAACCGCTGGATGTGTCGCTCCGGGCGCCGCGACCGCCCCTCCTGCACCAGCCAGGAGTCGATCACCTGCGGGGGGTGGTCGCCCGGAGGCTGCGGGCCCCACCACCAGCGCTCGCCGTCACGGACGGCCTCGGTCTTCTTCACGGGCGCATCGTGTCATGTATGCCGCGCCCCCTCCGCACGGGCCGCCGCCCCTCGCGTCAGTCCCGTCCTGGCGAGACGACCTCGAGCCCCGCCGCCGTCGCCGCGTCGATCATCCGCTGGTCATAGCTCACCACCGCGGTGAGGTCCTCGCCCAGCTCCAGAGCGGTCGCGACGTGGATGGCGTCGAGCGAGCGCAGCACGCCCGGCGGCAGCCGGCGGGCCCGCTCGGCCACGGCGGGGGTCAGCGGCAGGATGACCAGAGCACGTCGCAGCGTCTCGGCGACGGACGCCGCAGCCCCGCCGACCTTGGCCATGCTCCTGCCGAGCTCCACCTCGCCCACGATGGACGTGGCGAGCGGCTGGGGAGCGTCGGCCAGCCACCGCCTCAGCGCGAGCGACTCGGCCTCCGTGGTGCAGAGCTTGGCCAGTGCCGACGTGTCGAGATAGGTCGCCATCAGAAGCGCTCGGCCCGGCCCTCGTCCAGGATGGCCTGGGTGTCGGTGCCGTCGTTCGGTGCGGGCTCGATCTCCCAGGCCTTGATGCTCGGATCGGCGGGGGGATGGGCGCCGTGCTTGCGCACCAGGTAGTCGATGCGCTGCTCGAGCGGCGACAGGGGCACCAGCCGCGCCATCGGGTGGCCGCGGTCGGTCACGAGGATCTCTTCGCCCGCGTGCGCGGCGGCGACGTAGCGGCTGGCGTGCTGCCGCAGCTCACGGATGCCGATGGTCTGCGTCATACGAGCAAAGGTAGCACCTGGAGTGCTACTCGCGGTGGCCGGACGGTGGTCAGGACATCCCGCGCTCGTCCACGATCCGGCGCGCCTTGCCCACCGACCGCTCGACCCCGCCCTCGGGCAGGATCTCGATGCGGGCCGTGGTGCCGATGCGGGACTTGATGTGGTGCTTGAGCTCGCGCTCGATCGCCCGCTTCCGCTCCTCGCCGACGCCGTGCTGCGCCTCGATCCGGATGGTCAGCTCGTCCATGCGGCCGGGGCGGGTGAGGACGCATTGGAAGTATGGCGAGAGCCCCTCGATGCCCAGCACGATCTCCTCGATCTGGGTGGGGAAGACGTTGACGCCGCGCACGATCATGAGGTCGTCGGTGCGCCCGGTGATCTTCTCGAGGCGGCGCATCGCGGGGCGCGCGGTGCCCGGCAGCAGGCGGGTGAGGTCGCGGGTGCGGTAGCGCAGGACCGGCATGGCCTGCTTGGTGAGCGACGTGAAGACCAGCTCGCCCTGCTCCCCGTCACTGACCGGCTCGTCGGTCAGCGGGTCGACGATCTCGGCGAGGAAGTGGTCCTCCCACAGCGTCAGGCCGTCCTTGGTCTCGACGCACTCCTGCGCGACGCCCGGACCCATCAGCTCGGACAGGCCGAAGATGTCGGTGGCGTGCATGCCCACCCGCTCCTGGATCTCCTGGCGCATCGCCTCGGTCCACGGCTCGGCGCCGAACAGCCCCAGCTCAAGCGAGGTCTCGCGCGGGTCGATGCCCAGCGCCTCCATCGCGTCGATCATCGACAGGAAGTAGGACGGGGTGACGAAGATGATGCGCGGCCTGAAGTCCTGGATGAGCTGGATCTGCTTCTCGGTGTCGCCGCCCGACGCCGGCACGACCGTGCAGCCCAGGTGCTCCGCGCCGTAGTGCGCGCCGAGGCCGCCGGTGAACAGGCCGTAGCCGTAGGAGATGTGGGCGAGGTCGCCGGGCCGTCCGCCGGCGGCGCGGATGCAGCGGGCGACGAGGGTGGCCCAGGTGGTGATGTCCTCGCGGGTGTAGCCCACGACGGTCGGCTTGCCCGTGGTGCCGGACGACGCGTGGATCCGCACGACCTCCTCGCGCGGCACGGCGAACAGCCCGAAGGGGTAGTTGTCGCGCAGGTCCTTCTTGGACGTGAACGGCAGGAGCCGGACGTCCTCGAGCGCCGTGATGTCGTCGGGGTGGACCTGGCGCTCCTCGAGCTGGCGGCGAAAGTGGGGGACGTGGTCGTATGCCGACCGCACCGTCCTCTGGAGGCGCTCGAGCTGGTGTGCGCGGAGCTCGTCGACGGACCAGCGCTCGGCGTCGTCGTAGAGGTCGGGTCGCTCGTCGATGGGGGACAGTGTCATGTCCACTCCTTCGTCGTGGCCTGCTCGGGCGATGGCTGCGCCGCTCAGGCGCTCGGTCGGGGCTTGAGGGCGCGGGAGCGTCCACGGAAGTGGGCGATGAGCTCACCGTCGCTCTCGCGCGTGACGGCGACGTCGGTGATCCCGTTGCGGCCGTAGCGCGCTCGCTCGATGCCCTCGGCGAGGAGCACGTCGCCCAGCGCGGCGGAGCGGACGAAGTCGATGTCGCAGCCCGCCGCCACGGTCAGCTCGCCGCCGGCGTTGCAGGCGAGGGCGAAGGTGGAGTCGGCGAAGGTGAAGATGTAGCCGCCGTGCATGATGCGGTGGCCGTTGACCATGGTGTCGGTGACGGCCATCCGGGTGCGGGCCCGGCCGAGGCCGTCGGCCATCGACACCTCGACGAGCTCGATGCCGAGGTGGCGCGAGGCGCCGTCCTCGTCCCACATGGTGCGGACGTGGGCCAGATCCGGATCCAGCATGCGACTCCTTCGTCGTGACCTACCGGGGGTAGGTACATCAGCCTGGGGAACGAAGGCCGGTCGATGCCTCTACCCCCGGTAGGGGCATCAGCCTGGCGTGCGAACCCCGGCGGATGTGCCTACCTGAGGTAGGTCGTGGGTGAGGGCCTTGGACGGCCGGTAGCGGCCGCCCGGATAGATCGCGGCCAGCTCCTCGAGCTGGTCCTTGATCACGTCGAAGCCGATCTCGCGCCCCCACTGGATCGGGCCGCGCGGGTAGTTGGTGCCGAGGCTCATCGCGGTGTCCACGTCCTCGGCGGACGCCTCGCCGCGCACCACGACCGCCAGGGCCTCGTTGACCAGCATCGCCAGTGTCCGCGCGACGGGATCGGTCCGCACCGGACCGCCCACGAGCAGCTCCACCGCGGCCTCGTCCGGTGACGCGTCCAGCGCCCGGCCGTTCTCGTCATACCGATAGACGCCGTGACCCGTCTTGCGCCCCAACGCTCCTCGCGCCACCAGGTCCTGCTGGTAGGCCGTGGGCTCGTAGCGCGCGTCGTGGTCGGTCTGCTCCCACACGGACGTGCCGACGGCGAGGTTGACGTCCTGCCCAATGAGGTCCGTGAGCTCGAACGGCCCCATCTTGAAGCCCGCCCCGCGCAGCGCCGCGTCGATGGTCGCCGCGTCGGCGATGCCCTCGGCGACCATCCGCTGAGCCTCGCCGTAGAACGGCCGCGCCACCCGGTTGACGATGAATCCCGGTGTGCTGGCGCACCGCACGGGCGTCTTGCCCCACGCGCGCACCAGCTCGCAGGCCTCCTCGACCGAGTCCGCGCCCGAGCGCGCGCCCCGCACGACCTCGACCAGCGCCATCAGTGGCGGGGGGTTGAAGAAGTGCAGGCCGATGATGCGCTCGGGGTGCGCGATGCCCTCGGCGATGGCCGTGATCGACAGGCTCGAGGTGTTGGAGGCGAGGATGGTGTCGGCGTCCTGGCGGGCGGCCAGCGTGGCAAAGATCTCACGCTTGACCTCGAGGTCCTCCACCACCGCCTCGATCACGAGCCGGCAGGCCGGCAGCGACCGGACGTCCTCGGCGGCCTGCAGCCGGCCCGCGGCGGCAGCGGCCTCGTCGGCGGTGATGCGGCCCTTGTCGGCGAGCCGGCCCAGCGTCGCCCGCAGCCGCTCGATCGCCTCCTCGGCGGCGCCGTCTCGCGCGTCGACGAGCACGACCTCGTGCCCGGCCTGCGCGGCGACCTGGGCGATCCCGGACCCCATCGCCCCGGCCCCGACGACCGCGATCCGCCCCGTTGCGGGCGTGGTGCTCGACTGCTCGCTCGCGTGGTCACTCATGCACGCATCGTGGCACGTCGGCAGCCTCGCGGCGAGGCGAACCCCTCGTTAGGATCGGGACGTGACCACCCAGGCAACGACGCCCAGCCACCCATTCCTCGACGCCCACGCCGCGACCCTCGACGAGGCCGCCGAGGCGCTGCGCACCCGCAGCTTCTACTCCCGCTATCCCGCCTCCCCGAGCCCCCGCGTCTACGGCGAGGGCTCCGCCGAGTCCGGCCTCGCTGCGTATGACGCGCACGTGGGCTCCGCCTTCGCGCCGCTGGACGACCAGCCGTCGACGGGCGAGCGGGTGGGCGACGAGGTGTCGCCATACGGCCCGACCCTCGCGATCACCTATCCCGTGCTCGACATCGACGAGGCGCTCCCGGCGGCGCGCGCGGCCATGCGCGCCTGGCGTGACGCCGGTCCCCGGGTCCGCGCGGCCGTCTGCGTCGAGATGATCGACCGGCTCAACAAGCGGTCCTTCGAGATGGCCAATGCGGTCATGCACACGAGCGGTCAGCCGTTCGTCATGAGCTTCCAGGCCGGTGGCCCCGAGGCGCAGGACCGCGCGCTCGAGGCCGTGACCGCCGCCCTCGTCGAGCAGGAGCGCATCCCCGCATCCGTGACCTGGGAGAAGCCCGCCAAGGGCGAGCCCCTGCGCCTGCAGAAGGACTACAAGGTCGTCGGCCGTGGCGTCGGCCTGGTCATCGGCTGCAACACCTTCCCGACGTGGAACGCCTACCCCGGCATCTTCGCCTCGCTGGCCACCGCCAACGCCGTCGTCGTCAAGCCCCACCCGCGCGCGATCCTGCCGCTGGCCATCACGGTCGCCGTCTGCCGCGACGTGCTGGCCGAGGCGGGCTTCGACCGGGCGCTGGTGCAGCTGGCCGCGGACCACGACGGCGGCACCCTCGCCAAGGACCTCGCCGAGCGCGACGAGATCGCGATCATCGACTACACCGGCGGGCCGGGCTTCGGCGCCTGGCTCGAGACCGAGGCGGCCGCGCGCGGCAAGCTCGTCTACACCGAGAAGGCCGGCGTCAACACGATCGTCGTCGACTCCACCGACGCGCTGACGGCGACGCTGGGCAACCTCGCGTTCTCCCTCTCGCTCTACTCCGGGCAGATGTGCACCGCCCCGCAGAACATCTACGTCCCCAAGACCGGCGTCGACACCGACGAGGGCCACCTGTCCGCCGACGAGTTCGCCGACCGGCTCGGCGCCGCGGTCGCGCGCTTCACCGGCGACGACGCCAAGGCCGTCGAGATCCTCGGCGCCACCGTCAACGACCAGGTCCGCTCCAACGCCGGGTCGCTCGCCGAGATCGCCGCCGAGGGGGAGGGGCGGGTCGTGCTCGACACGCGCGCCGTGCCCCACCCCGCGTGGCCGGACGCCGTCGTGCGGACGCCCGGGATCGTGCAGCTCGACGTGCGGCACGAGGACGTCTACACCCAGGAGTACTTCGGGCCGGTGTCGTTCGTGATCGCCACCGAGTCCACCGAGCAGTCGCTCGCGCAGCTCGCCGACACGGTGGCCGAGCACGGCGCGATGACGGCATCGGTCTACTCCACCTCGCAGGCCGTGCTGGAGGAGGCGCGCGAGGCCGCGGCCGACGGCGGGGTCGCCCTCTCGGAGAACCTCACCGGTCAGGTCTTCGTCAACCAGACCTCGGCGTTCTCGGACTACCACGGCACCGGCGCCAACCCGGCGGCCAACGCGGCCTACTCCGACGCGGCGTTCGTCGCCAACCGGTTCCGCGTGATCACGAGCCGCCGCCACGTCTGACCTACCGCCGGTAGTCACACTCGCCGGCCTTCGTCCAGCAGGCGGATGATCCTGCCCCCGGCGGGTCCTGCGCCGTGATGGCAGGACCTGCTCGCGGAGACCTGGGCACCGTGCACGGTGCCCAGGTCTCCGCGTTCCGGGCCGATCTCGTATGCCGACCGCCCGGCGCATCACCGGTCCCCGCGAGGCGGCGGGCCCGCCATACGGGCGTGAATGCCTCGCGCTCGGAGCGCTGACCTCGCACCGTGCGGCGCCCCGATCCGTGCACCCTCCGCGCTCGGAGCGCAGCTGTCGCACATAATGCGCCCCCATTCCTTGACATGTGACTCTTTGGTCACCTATGGTCGAGGTGTGGATGACGACCTGGTGTTCAAGGCGCTTGCCGACCCGACGCGGCGGCTGCTCCTCGACGCCCTCTTCGACCAGGACGGTCGGACCCAGGGCGAGCTGGAGGCCGTCGTCGCGCGACGCACCGAGATGACGAGATTCGGCGTGGCCAAGCACCTGCGGATCCTCGAGGACGCGGGGCTGGTCACGACCCGCAAGCAGGGGCGGACCAAGCTGCACCATCTCAACCCCGTCCCCATCCGGTTGATCCACGACCGCTGGATCGACAAGTACACCCAGCACCACGTCTCAGCACTCATCGACCTCAAGCGCACCCTGGAGGACCAGCCATGAGCGACACCCAGACCACCAGCACCACCACCGCCGGCACCACCACGACCGAGCGTCAGGCCCCCGAGATCCAGGTCTTCCGGGTCTACATCGAGGCCCCCGCCCAGCGCGTGTGGGATGCCATCACGACGCCGGAGTTCAGCACCAAGTACGGCTACGGCGGCATCGTCGAGTACGACCTTCGCGAGGGCGGCGACTACGTCAGCCACACGACCGAGGAGATGAAGCAGATGGGGATGGGCGACGTCGCCGTCACCGGACGCGTCCTGGAGTCCGACCCGCCCCGCAGGCTCGTCCAGAGCTGGATCGCCGCGTGGCACCAGCAGGAGACGACCCTGACCTGGGAGCTCACGGAGCATGACGGCCCCCTCACGGCGCTCACCCTCACGCACGACTGCACGAGCGCGCCCAACACCGCGCAGGACATCGAGGGCAGTGGCGACGCGGCGCAGGGTGGCGGCGGCTGGCCGTGGGTGCTGGCCGGCATGAAGACCTACCTCGAGACGGGTCGTCAGATGGCCGGCGCCGGCTCCTGACCTGCCTCAGGCGGATCCTGCCGGTTCGGGATCGCGGAGACCTGGGCACCGAGCTCGGTGCCCAGGTCTCCGCGATGTCTGGGGCTCGAGGCCGTATGCCGCAGCGCCGCCGCCTCGCAGATCCCCGCGAGGCGGCGGCGCATCCGTCATACGACCGGTGCGAGCCCCCCTGAGCCCGCACCGGTCGGTCGCCACGCCCTGTCAGTGGCGCAGCGAGCTCTCCTCGTGGACGGCGTCCACCTCGATCGTGATCCGGCGCGGGCGGGCCGCTGACGGTACCGCGAGGTAATAGCGACCCTCCTGCCCCACGGCGGTGCGGGCGAGAGGCCGGCCGTCGGCGTCCAGCAGCGTGACGGTCCCGGCGCCCCGCGGGGCACCCTCGGTGTCGGTCACGTCGCCGTGGAACGCGTGCCAGTCGGCCAGGCCGTGCGACGCCGTGTGCTCGCGCTGCGCCTCGTCGTGCACCGTGATCGAGGGCGACGCCACGACCGTGGTGGAGAGATCCTCCGTGACCGTGCGCGAGGAGGACCCAACGATCGTCGCCAGCCCGGCCCCGGACGATGCGCCGATCGCACCGCGGTCCGGCGCGGGCTCCCGGTGCGTGCCCACCGGCCGGTCGTCCGGAGCCTCGGTGGCGAGCGTCGCCCCCTCGACGTCCATGTGCGGCACCAACCGGTCCAGCCACGCGGGCATCCACCAGGCGTGCCGGCCCATCACGAGCAGGAGCGCAGGGATCAGGATCATCCGGACCAGGAAGGCGTCCAGCAGCACGGCGGTGGCGAGCGCCACGCCGATCGACTTGATGAGGGGCTCGTCCTGGAAGGCGAAGGCCGCGAAGACCGAGATCATGATCAGCGCGGCTGCGGTCACGACGCGCCCGGAGTGGCGGAAGCCGTCGATGACGGCGTCCTTGGCCTCCATGCCGTGCACGTAGGCCTCCCGGATCCGGGTGGTGAGGAAGACCTGGTAGTCCATGGCCAGTCCGAAGACGATGCCGATCAGCAGGGTCGGCATGACGCTCATGACCGGCTGCGGCTCGAAGATCCCCAGCCAGCCCTCCTGCACGAGACCGACGGTGACGCCGAGCGTCGCGAGGGTGGACAGGACGAAGCCGAGGGTCGCCAGGATCGGCACCCAGATCGAGCGGAACACCAGCACCAGCAGCAGGAATGCGAGGCCGACCACGATGCCGAGGTAGGTCGGCAGGGCGTCGGCGAGCTCGCTCGAGACGTCGGCGGCGATCGCGGTCTGGCCCGTGATGCCGATCGTGGCGCCGGTGCGGTCCTCGAGGCCGCCGACGGAGTCGCGCAGCCGCGAGAGGGTCTCGTCGGTGGCCTCGTCCTCGGGGGCGGTGCGCGGGGTGATGAGCATGACGGCGCCCGAGGCGTCCTTGGTCGCCTGGACGACCTGGGCGTTGGCGACGCCGTGGTCGGAGGCGGCCCACCGCTGGGCGTCGGCGAGCGCGGCGGCCCGGCGCTGCTGGTCCGGGACGCTGCGGGAGTCGATCACCGCGACCATCGGGGCGTTCTTGCCGGGGCCGAAACCTTCGTTGAGCATGTCGGCCGACCGGCGGGCGTCCGTGCCTTCCGCAGCTGTGGTGCTGGACGGCAGCCCGAGGTGGAGGTCCTTGGCGGGGATCGCCAGGGCGGTGAGCGCGAGGGTTGCGACCAGCGCCACGACCACCGGGGATCGGCGGATGCCCTGGCCCAGCCGGACCGAGCCGTTGACGGCCTGGTGGTCCTCCTCGTCGACGTCTGCCCGGCGCCGGACCTGGCCGGCGAAGGCCTTGCCCTTGAGCATCCCGAGGATCGCGGGGAGCAGCGTGATGGCCACCATCACGGCGATGGCGACGGTGCAGGCGGCGGCGATACCCATCGAGCCCAGCAGGGAGATGCCGGAGAAGACCAGCGCGACGAGCGCGATGACGACGGTGAGGCCGGCAAAGACGACGGCGGTGCCGGCTGTGCCGATGGCGCGCCCCATGGCGTGGGACCGGTCGGACGTGTGCCGCAGCTCGCTGCGGTAGCGGGACAGGATGAACAGCGAGTAGTCGATCCCGACGGCGAGGCCGATCATCGAGGCGAGCGTCGGGGTGGTGCTCGCGATGTCGCCGAAGGCGGTCGCGGCCCGGATGCCGATGATGCCGAGGGACACCCCGATGATGGCCGCCAGGATGGGCAGACCCGCGGCGACGAAGGAGCCGAAGGTCAGGACGAGCACGATCAGCGCCACGCCGATGCCGATCGCCTCGGAGGTGACGCCGATCTCGCCCATCGCCCGCATGCCCGTGCCCCCGGGGACCGCCTCGAGGCCGTTGCCGGAGTGACGGGACACGGCGGAGCGCACGTAGTCCTGGGTGCTCTGCTCGATGTCCTGAGGCTGGTCGGCGGCGAAGGTCCACGAGACCGTGCCGTAGCGCTTGTCCGCCGAGAGGGGTGACAGGTAGCTCGCGTTGGTCTCGGCGGTGGCGCGCGGCGTCCCCTGCGCGACCTGGGACCGGACGGCCCGCTCGGTCAGCGCCGGTCCGGCGGTGGCGGGATTGACCAGCGAGGAGCGGGAGCCCTGGTCGAGCTGGGGGGTCTTGGCGAGGTCGGCGACGAGGGCGTCGACCTGTCCCTTGTAGGGCTGCTCGGCCAGCGTGTGTCCCTCGGGGGCCTTCAGGACGACCTGCCCGGTGACCTGCTTGTCCGCGGCTCGTGCCGAGGGGAACAGCTCGTGCTGGAGCTCGGCGGCCTGGATGGCCGGGACGCCGGGGATCGAGAAGGTGGTGGACATCGGCTCGGACTTGGCTGCAGCGAAGCCGCCGACGCCGAGCATCACGACGAGCCATCCGACGAGGACCGCCGGCCAGCGCCGATAGGCGCCGCGCCCGATCCGGTACAAGAGGGTTGCCACGGGTCTCCTATGGGTGTGCGTAGAGGATCCGGCTCCATCGACGGATTGTTGACCCGAATATATGACCAGTCAGCGACCAGAGTCAATAATGTAGGTCTAGGGACGAGCGATCGAGGAGGTGTGCTGTGGCCCGACCGGCCAGGGACCACACGGTGGAGATCCTGCGGGCGGCGCAGACCGTGCTCCGCGACTGCGGGGTCCGCGGAACGACCATCGAGGCGGTGGCCCAGCGAGCGGGCGTCGGCAAGGGCACGGTGTTCCTCTACTGGCCCAGCAAGGCGCGTCTGCTGCAGGCGCTGGCGGCGCTGGAGGGAGCGCGGCTGGCGGAGGTGCAGCGGCGACAGGTGCTGGGCGACCCGGCTGCGTTCAGCCTGGGGGGCTTCCTGGTCGGGCAGGTGGAGGCCCTGTGGGGGAGCGACTACCTGAGCGAGTTCCTGGCTGACCTGGGCGGCGTCCTCGAGCTGGCCGAGGGGCGCCAGCGCGATGGTCAGAGGACGAGGTGGGCCGAGACCGAGCCCGACGTGGCCCGCGCCGCCGTCGCGGGCGGTCTGATCCGAGCGGAGGACGCGGTGGCCGCCGCCGAGACGCTCGCGATGCTGACGGCGGGTGCCGTCCTGCGCGGCTTCGACGCTCCCGAGCGCCGGCCGGGGATCCTGGCCGCGGTGCGCCGGACCGTCGATGCTGCGTTCGCTCGCGCGGACGTCTGTCCCGAGGTCGCGCGAGCCGTCGCCCACGCTGTCGCGGACGTGCTGGACGCTCACGCCGACCGGCTCGTGGACCAGGCCCGTCCCGAGCGCCCGACCTCGGCCGACCTGCGCGAGCTCGCCGTCTGACCTCTCGCTCAGACCTACCTGAGGCGGGCACATCGGCCTGGGTTCGCACGCCATGGCGGCGTGTCCAGCACAGGCGGATCCTGCCGGTTCGGGATCGCGGAAACCTGGGCACCGAGCTCGGTGCCCAGGTCTCCGCGATGTCTGGGGCTCGAGGCCGTATGCCGGAGCGCCGCCGCCTCGCAGATCCGCGCGAGGCGGCGGCGTGGCGTCATACCGGGGCCTGTCGCCCGTGCTGCTCCCAGAGGCGACCGAGGAGGTGCACCTCGGTGCCGGCCAGCCCGACGGACAGGTAGACGCGCCGCCCGCGACGCTGCGGCCCTGTCGAACCCTCTGCTGCCGGCCCTCCCGACGCGGCCACGATCTCCCCGAGCGACGCCACGCGGTCGGCCATCCCGGCGTCGGCCACGAGCGCCGGCGGGTCGTAGGCCCGCAGCTGGGCCGGCGAGTCCGTGACCACCAGGTCGGCGCACGCTACGAGGTCCACCGCGAGCTCGGCACGCCCTACCTGCTTCGGCCCCACGGTGCCGACGAGCACGTCCGGCTCGAGCCAGGCGGCGTCGATGACGGGGGAGCTGCTGGTGGTGGCCAGGATGACGACGTCCGCACCGGCGACGGCATCCCGGGGCGACGCGACGGCCTCGACGGAGAGCCCCAGCTCGCGCCGGGCGCGGTCGGCGAACGCCTCGCGGCCCGCCGGCGTGCGGGAGGTCACGCGCACGGCGCTCGGGGTGAGGCTCGCCGTGAGGGCCCAGAGCTGCGCCCACGCCTGCGTCCCGGCGCCGACGATCCCCACGGTCACGTCATCGCTCCCGGGCCCGAGGTGCCGCGTGGCCACCCCGCCCAGGGCGCCGGTCCGGCACGCCCCGAGGGCATGTCCGACGTGCACGGCCAGCACGCGCCCGGTCGTCGTGTCGTGCGCGACAGTGACCTGCTCGTCGGAGGTCGTGGGGAGGGTGTCGTAGGTGCGGTAGCCGTAGAACTCGTCCCCGCTGTGCCCGGCGGTGAGGACGAGCCGGCCACCCCCGAGCGGCGCTGCCAGACGAGGTGGCGCCTCGAGGGTGCCGGCGTGGTGGCGGGCGAGGGCCTCCTCCATCAGCCGACGGCGTCGCCGGGCGTGAGCAGGGCGCGGACGGTGTCGTCGTCGATGGTCCAGGTCATGGCGTCTCCTGCGGGTGCGGTGGCGTCGCCGTCAGCGGCTCGGGAGACCAGCCGATCACCTCACGTGGACCTGACGTCAAGCGCCGTAGACGAGCGGCACGTAGTCGCGGTGCCGCTCGATCCAGCCCTTGATGAACGGGCACTGCGGCATCACCGTGCGCGTCCCCTGCTCGCGCACGTCGTCGAGGCCGAAGCGCGCCAGGGCGCTGCCGACCCCCTTGCCCTCGTAGGCCGGGTCCACCTCGGTGTGGGTGAACACGACGAGCTCGTCGGTGAGGAGGTACTCGGCGAAACCCGCCAGCTCCCCGTCGATCCGGGCCTCGTAGCGGTGCTCGTCGGCGTTGTCGGTGACCTGGACGTCGCTCATGTCAGTGCTTCTCCTGCGGTGCGGGACGTACTGCCTCCTCGACCCTAGCCGCGGCCGGCTCCGGTGGCGCGGTCTCGGACCCGGCCTCGGACCCGGCCTCGGACCCGGGCTCGCGCGCGACCAGGATCTCGGGCTCGTGGTCGACCGGGACGGGTCACCGCGAAAGGCCGGGTCGGCGGACCCCGCGATGGGGGTCGGACCCGCTGCGCTGACCACGTGGTCGCGGGCGTATCCGGCATACGAGCCGGTCCCGGTGCCCCGGTTGCCGGTCCACGTCACGGTCAGGTCGTAGGTGTGCTCCTGCGTGGTCATCCAAGGTCCTCCTGCGCTGTCTGCGACCAGCACCGGGATGTGCCTTCGCACCTGCCACGGTGCCACGCCGACGACGTATCCGAGGCCCCTCCCCACCCTCAGCAGGCAGGTCTACCGTGGGAGGGGACCCGCTGGGAGGAGGCGAGCCGTGCCTGACACTTTCGGCAGCTCCAGCAGCTCCAGCAGCGTCGGCACCTTCGACACCTTCGATGCCGACGTGATCGTCGTCGGCAGCGGCTTCGGCGGTGCGGTCGCGGCGGCCCGGCTCGCCCAGGCGGGCTCCACCGTGATCGTCCTGGAGCGTGGACGGCGTTGGGGGCCAGGCGACTTCCCCCGGGATCCCCGGCTGGCGGCCGGGTGGTTGTGGCGGATCGGCCAGGGGCTCTACGACATCCGCTGGCTCAAGGGCATGCTCGTCGTGCAGGTCGCCGGCTGGGGCGGTGGATCGCTCGCCTACGCCAACGTCTTCGCCCGGCCCTTCGACGCCGCGTTCAGCGAGCGCTGGCCGGCCCATCTGCGCCGGGCCGGGCTGGACCCCTACTACGACCTGGCCGCCCACATGCTCGACGTGTCGCCGGCGGGCGACGACCCGAGGACGGGGGAGCCGACGCCGCGCACCGTCCTGGTCGAGCAGCTGATGGCCCTGCGTGGCCGCCCGGACGCGACGGTGCGTCCCAACCTGGCCGTGACCTTCGGCGACCCGGAGGTATGGCGCGCGAATCGTCACGGGGTGCCTCGGCGCGGCTGCTCCTTCGTCGGGGAGTGCGTCCTCGGCTGCAACCAGGGGGCCAAGAACTCCCTGGACGTCACCTACCTCGCCGTCGCCGAGGCGCACGGCGCGCGCAGCGTCACCGACGCCGAGGTCACGGCCGTCACGCCGACCGCCAGCGGCTTCGTCGTCACGGCGCGGACGCCGAGCGACCCCTCGGTCGACCCTCGTGAGTGGCGGGCCCCTCGCGTCGTCCTGGCCGCCGGCGCTGTCGCCACCACCGAGCTGCTCCTGCGGTCGCGCGACGTCACCGGCACCCTCCCGCACCTCTCGCCGCTCCTCGGGCACAGCTTCTCCGGCAACGGCGACTTCCTGACTCTCGCCGAGCTGCGCGAGGAGCGCGGCGACATGACGACCGGACCGACGATCACCAGCACCACCATCTTGGACGTGCCCGAGGGGCGGGGTTCGGTCTGGTACCAGGTGCAGGACGGCGCGTTCCCCGTCGCCCTGCAGGAGCTCTTCGGCGCCATCTTGCCCGGCCGGCAGGTCCGCAGGTGGTGGCGGCGCCGGTTCGCGGGCCCCGACCCTCGACGCATGTTCACCGTGCTCGCGATGGGGCACGACTCCGGAGAGGGGACGCTGCGCCTCGACAGGTCCGGCAAGGCCGTGCTCTCCTGGCGCAACCGCTGGCAGACCCACCTGATCCGCTCGCAGCGCAGGGTAGGGCCGTTGCTGGCCAGCCTGCTCGACGCCCGGCTCTACAACCCCGTCACCTGGTCGCTCCTGCGCCGGACGACCACCGTGCATCCCCTCGGCGGCGTCCCGCCAGGCCCGGACGCGGCCACGGGGGTGGTGGACGAGGTCGGTGAGGTTCACGGATACCCCGGGCTGTTCGTGGTCGACGGCTCGGTCCTGCCGGCGTCCACCGGCGTGAACCCCTCGGCGACCATCCTGGCGGCGGCCGAGCAGTCCCTGGAAGCCATCATCCGCCGCGACGGGCGCCCCCACTGGCGCGCTCCCGAGTGACCCGACGTCGCCTCGAGGGTCGTCCCGGAGGACGCCGCGTCGAGCTTCTCCGCCGAGCTCCGGGCCATGACCAGCGGAGGCGGCGTCACCTTCAGTGAACGCATGGTCTCCTCGGCGCCCGGCCTGCCGCGCGTGACGATGCAGCTCACGGCGGTGGCGCGCAGCATCGACCTCTTCCTCGCCGACCCCACCCACACGCTCGCGGTGGAGGGCACGGTCGACGTGGAGGGGCACCTGGTCTCCGCGCCCGCCGCGGGCACGCTGTCCCTGTTTGCCGACGGGAGTGCGCAGGCGATGAGCTATGAGCTGCACCTCCACGGCGACGCCGGAGAGCCGTGGCGGTTGTCGGGGAGCAAGACGATGAGCGGCCGGGCCCCGGCGTCCGTGCTCCGCGACCTCACCACCCTGCGCGCCACCGTGCAGAGGGAGGACGGCACCGGGCCGGCCCTGCCCGTCGTGCTGCGGATCGGCCGGCGAGATCTGCTGAGCCTGATGGGCGCCGTGCGTGGCCGCGGCTTCACCCGTGCCCGCAGGGCTCGGACGACCGCCCGGTTCGTCGCGTTCTTCGCCGGGTCCACGCTGCGACGGGTCGCGCGGGCGCGCACCTCGCCCTGAGTCACTCCGACCGGTCGGGCGCACGTCTGGCAGAGCACGTCTAGTGTGACCGGGTGGACGATCCCCTCTCCGAGCGTCCGGGCCGTGGCGACGACGTCTCCGCCGAGCTGCCCGAGATCCTGACCTCGCTCAGCGAGGCCCGCGTCGAGCTGACGAAGTTCATCACGGCGTACCAGTTCGCGATCCAGGAGATCGAGACCAAGGTGCGCATCCTCCAGCAGGAGTTCCAGCAGCTGCACCGTTACAACCCGATCGAGCACGTCTCGAGCCGGCTCAAGTCGATGGAGAGCATCATCGCCAAGGTCCGCAAGACGGGCTGCGGGCCCAGCCTGGACGAGATCCGCCGCGAGGTCCGCGACATCGCGGGCGTCCGGGTCGTGTGCAGCTTCACGCCGGACGTCTACCGGATCCAGGAGCTGCTCTGCCGCCAGTCGGACGTCCGGCTCCTCCAGGTCAAGGACTACATCGCCAGTCCCAAGCCGAGCGGCTACCGCTCGCTGCACGCCATCGTCGAGATCCCGGTGTTCCTCTCGGACGGCAGCGTCCAGGTGCCCGTCGAGATGCAGTTCCGCACGAGTGCGCAGGACTTCTGGGCGAGCCTGGAGCACAAGATCTTCTACAAGTACGACCACGAGGTCCCGGCCGAGATCGCCCAGGGCCTGCGGGACGCCGCGGACGCCGCGTCGCACCTGGACGCCGAGATGGAGCGGCTGTCGGTCGCGATCCAGGACCTGACAGGGGAGGAGCCTCCCGGCAGCATGACCGTCACCCCGGGAGACGTCGACGACTTCCTGGCCCTGGTGCGGGAGTCGCGTGCGGGGAGGGGGCGTCCGGGGCCGGATGTCGCCGGGCCCTCCGCCTGAGCATGCTTCGTGGTCGTATGCCGGACGCCGGCCTCACGCCAGGTCGCCGTCTCCGGCTCCCGCCAGCTTGTATGACGAGCCGGCCACCCCCATGCGCGGACGGTCCCCATGTGTGCACAACTGCTGCACTCCGTGCCGGGGTCCTCGCGAATTTCGTTGTGCCGCAACACGTGGATGTCGGGCGTGCCTCGCATCTGCAGCAGTTGCTTCCCAGCGGGTCCCACTCCTCGCCCCGACCGCAGAACTCGCACGCAGAACGGCGCAAACGCGCAGGCGGACCGCTCCAGATCGCGCGTTGTGCATGTGAGTTCCCGGCTGCGCAGTAAGAGTCCCGTGGAGTGGT
>NZ_DCYC01000052.1:15105-77426 GCF_002330965.1 Arsenicicoccus sp. UBA2120 | reverse complement strand
CGCTCAAGTCGGAAGAGCCGGCAATGGGCCGCGTCGCTAACGGCTTCTACAACTGCACCCACGATCACATGCGTTGCCGCCTCATTGGTGATGGATTTACCGACACTCCGGTTAAAGTGACCAAGCCAGCGAACGCTCGTGATCTTTACGGTTTTCTGGCAAAAATTGCCTGCAGCAACGCTTGAGATGCGCCCCTGCCATCGTGCATCTGTCTCACATATGCTGGCCCTTGGGCAGCGACATCTCGGAACGACTCTGGATCCTTCAGGATGTGTCTCAGGACGGGCTCTAGGGTATTCGGGGTGGCGTCCAAGATTGGAATGTCCACTCCCACAAGGTCTCTAGTTTGGAGCACTGACGATATGGTAAGCCGGCCCGCGGCCATGGATTCGACCGACGTCGCACCGTAGGAATCGCAGCAAATCTGATCAATGACTATGTCGACACTCTTCAGCGTTTTTCGAAAATCGGAATGGGACATTTTGTTAGGCTCCAGTCGTTCGACCAAGCCCTCGTGTTCAAGCTGTCGGAGCACTGCGCTGATTGTTGATGTCCCTTTGATGGCTGGCTTTTTTCGGGTCGGGAGGTGTAGGACTCGTGGCCGCCTGTTGCCGGAAAGGGCGGGCTCGTCACATTCCCAAGCGCCGGCGTCCAGGGTCAGGGGAAGCCAAACCGCGTTGGGCACGTCGTGAAGGAGGTCAGGGGTCGAAACGAAGACAGGTAGCCCGCTCCGTTGGATTATTTTTTGATTCTTGCGGGACAATTTCAAGGTTTGAAGGAAGTACCGCGGCCCAGCGGACTTCCACCACGAGTGCGGCACTCGCCGCATGTGGGCAATGGGGTCGCGCACGTCGGATCCGTGGCAAACCAAGGCAAGTTCTTTCCCCAGGTCCTTTAGGTCCCTGATATCGTGCTCGAGATTCTCCGTCCATCGTCCGCCGGATAGGGCTAAGAATCCATCCAGGTAGACATGTGTGGATCCCTGGAGAGCCGTTTGGGTGGCTGGATGCAGGACGTGTCGACGGAGCTCCGACATGCCAGACATTGCGGGAAGCTGCCTGTCGGACGAAAAATTGAAGTTCGCCGTCCTCGAGAATGACCATGCGGGAATGTTGAGGTCACGTCGCGCCGCTGACGCCCAGGCAGTGGCCTGGCCGGCATAGTTGGCGGGCCCAATCGCGAGTGAAGGTCTGGGTCCTGGAAGGCGGGGGGCGAGGGCGTTCTGATCCTCGCGCGGCCCCTGCTGCTCATTCATGCTCGGCCACCGAGCTGCACGTCATGCATGCGCGCCTCGACGCGCTTGATCTGGGCCTCCCAGGCGTAGTGCTCGACGAATGCCTGCCTCCCCCGGGCCCCCATAGCTGTGGCTGCCTCCGGATCTTGCGCTAGTCGACCAAGTTTTTCACAGATGTCATTTGGATCCTCGAAGTCGGCCGTTAATCCGCACTTATGACGATCGAGGATCCGGACAATCTCTGGTGAATATGAGGGGGCGATCACGGCAATTCCAGCGGCCATGTACTCGAATAGGCGGTTGGGTAGACTAGCCTGCCCAAGGAGCCTCCCGTACGAAATTACTCCGATTGAGCAAGAGGCCAGTAGCCTAGGCATTTCAGTGTGGGGTATTCCCGGGATAATCTCGACGTGTGGGGCCACATCCGCGGACTGCAAGGCCTGTTCTATGGCTGGGTCGAAGGGCTCCGTATTTGCTGAGGCGCGTGTGATGAATACGAGGCGTAGGTCGCAGTCCGGAGGCAGTAGGCGAATCGCCTGTACGACGCGCGGTGTCCCGTTACCTGGCAGGGCTTTGCCGTGCATGACACGCATGCCTGAATGCCTGGGGGCGGGCGCGCTGGATTCTAGAGAAAAATCCAGGGGGGCGGTATTGAGCGCCGTTAAGCGTGCTTGCCCTGTCTTTGTGTACGTGTCAAGGATGGTGTCGCTAACGGCAATTGTGAGGTCAGACCGGCGTGCTATCCAAGATATCGCGGCTTTCACCAGGCGGCTCAAAATGTAGACCAGGAGTGGCTGTTTCACTCCACGTCGCAGTAGGCCGTTGTGAAATTCCTCATGTATATCAAATATTGTTCGAGATCGACTGACGCGACTTGCCCACAAGGCCACTAGCGCAGCATCGGGGTCTGGCGTATAGATCCAATCGGCGTCTTCTATGGATGCAGCCGACCGGGCGCTCCGAATGAGTGCCATGAGACGCCCCCTATAGCCGGGCCGGTGATGGGTGAGGTGCCAGTCTATTCTGGTGTCACGAGTGCCTCCAAAGAAGGAGTGATCCGGACCGAACCAACTTACATCGTGGCCCAGTTCGGCAAAGCCACCGGCGATCTTTGTCATGACGCGCACGTCGTCTATTGGGTGAGCGGACGTTAGGATTACAATGTTCATGCGTTGCCCTCCTTAGTGTCGGTGGGATTGGGGGGTGGCAAAGGTGGCAGGTATGACGGGACCAGCCAGCATCTTGGCATGAACTGCAGACGCGTCCGCAGTAAAGCGATCGCGTAATTTTCGTGCTGGCGACCCTACCCATATCTCGTAGGGTGGGATGTCGCCCGTTACCACAGAGCCAGCGCCGATAATCGCGCCGTCGCCAATTCTGGTACCGCGCCGAATGATAGCCCCGTACCCCACCCATACATCACGACCGATGTGTGTTGATTGCTGCTCTGGCCGTCCTGAAAAGTGCATAGGGATGCCGACGGCGTCAATGACGTGATCGTCGCCGACGATGGCAACGCGCGGACCGAACAGCGCATATCGACCGATGTGGGTCATGGGTCCTATCCAACACTCGTTACCGAGGAAGACGTATTCCTCGGTGCTGAGATCCCGCGAAACGTGGCAGGAGGGATGGATGTAGGCCGTCGGGTGGACGTGCTTCAAGCGCTTGGCGACGCGAATAGAGTGGTTGCGAGCGACGCGAAGTACCGCGTAGAGCTTGCTGGATCGAGAGATGGCCACGTCAACCCCGCAGCCCGGACCAGGCATGGTGGCGCCTGGTCGTGGACATGATGAAGCGCACGGCGCGGTCTGAGGTGTCCGTGACTGCGTATTCCTGGGGCAGGCGGCTGCCCCTCTTGTTTGGCCGTTCCATGACGTCCTTCACCGCTGCCTCGACGTCGTCCGGGTCGAGGCCGGTCATCATGATGCCGGCGCTGTCGAGGGCCTCCGGGCGCTCGATCGAGTCTCGGAGGGTGATCGCGGGGAAGCCCAGCATGGTGGACTCCTCGGCGATGGTCCCGGAGTCCGAGAGCACGCAGGCGGAGGCGAGCTGGAGCTTGTTGTAGTCGTGGAACCCGAGTGGCTCGCTGAAGGTGATGCCCTCTGGCTCGGTCCAGCCCGGGAGGGCCTCCAGGCGCTTGCGCGTCCGGGGGTGGGTGCTCACGAAGACGGGGAGCGCAAAGGTCTCCCGCACGCGGGTGAGGCACGCCAGCAGCTGCTGCAGACGTGCGGGCGAGTCGACGTTCTCCTCGCGGTGTGCCGAGACGAGGAAGTAGCCCCGCTCCTCCAGGGACAGCCTGGCCAGGACGTCGGACGCCTCGATCTGTGGGCGATAGTGCTCGAGAACCTCACCCATCGGAGATCCGGTCAGCAGGATGCGGCGAGGGTGGAGGCCCTCCGCCAGAAGGTTGCGGCGGGCGTGCTCGGTGTAGACGAGGTTGAAGTCGGCGACGTGATCCACCAGGCGACGGTTGGTCTCCTCCGGGACGTTCTCGTCGAAGCAGCGGTTGCCGGCCTCCATGTGATACACGGGGATGCGCATCCGCTTGGCCATGACCGCGGCGATGCACGAGTTGGTGTCACCAAGGACGAGCATCGCGTCCGGCCGCTCGGCCCTCAGCACCTCCTCGGTCTTGATCAGGGTCTCGCCCAGCACGCGGCCGAGCGACGAGGTGTCCACCCCTAGCATGTGGTCGGGCTGGCGGATCCCGAGGTCGTCGAAGAACACCTGGTTGAGGGTGTAGTCGTAGTTCTGGCCGGTGTGCACCAGGACGTGGTCGACGGCCTCGTCGAGGCGGGCGAGGACCCGGGACAACCGGATCAGCTCGGGCCGGGTGCCGACCACCGTCATGACCTTCAGCCGCGTGCTCATCCGAGCTCCTTCTCGTAGCGGTTCATCATTCGACCTTCGGCGGTGGTGAAGGTGTCGGCGCACCGCCAGCCTGACTGGAGGTAGAACGCGTTGGTGGCGTCGTTGTCGTGGGCGTCCGTCGTCAGGAAGGCGAGGTCGGCGCCCCGGGACCGGGCGGTGTGCGACCAGGCGGTGATGAGGGTGCGTCCCACGCCGTGTCCCTGGAGGGCCGGGTCCACGCAGATGGAGGAGAGCAAGGCTCCGTCGACCGCAGTGCCCGCCTGCCCGCGGTAGGCGACGCCTCGGAGGAGGCGTGGCGTGCGGCGCGGATCCGCGATGGCCGCCTGGGCGCTCGCCAGGACGAAACCTGCCATCCGGCGGCGGAGCAGCCGTCCGAAGAAGCCGGCGGGGGAGGTCGTCCCCACCACGCTGCCGACGACGCGGCCCGAGTCGTCCCGGGCCACCGCGGTGATGCTCGTCGGGTCGGTCAGGAAGCCTCGGTAGAACTGCGTGAGGAAGGCCGGTCCGAGCTGGCTGAGGAAGAACTTGGGGAACGCCCGCCGGTGAAGGTCGACGAGCTGGTCGACGTCTGCGGGGTGCAACGGGGCGATGGAGATGCTCATGGCCGCTGGACCGCCTGTCGGACCGGTTCCCAGAACGTGTCGGGAGCAGCGGGGTCGAACAGGGTGTGCGTCCAGAACTGAGTCAAGAGCTCGGTGTCGCCGATGTTGGTGATGTTGTGGACCCACATGGTGGGCATGTCGATGGCCACCGGCTCGGTGCCGTCCACCTCGAAGTCGATCACGTCGTCGTGGAACACGCGGCGAAGGGAGATGCGAGCGCGCCCACCGAGCACGACGAACCGCTCGATCTTGCCGAGGTGGTAGTGCTCGCCCCGGGTGATGCCGCATCGCGTCGTCGACACGAAGGTCTGCCCCTGCCCGCCGTGGCTGCGCACCGTCTCGACGAGCCGGCCGCGGTCGTCGCTGTGCGGCGTGAGGCCGATGGGGTACGACTGCGGAAACAGCGCCGCACGAAGGGTGTTGAAGAGGTTGACGTCGAAGTCGGTCGGCAGGGCGGGAATGTCGCCGCTGCGGTAGGTCTCGCGGTAGGACGTCAGCTTGTCCAGGACTTCCTGGACCGACGTCGGGTGGGGCTCCGGAGCCAGCTCGGTGCCGGTGCTCGTGAGTCCATCCATGAGGACCTGGGCGGCGTCCTGCACGTGGAGGAGGCCGATCTCCTTGTCCTGCACGGAGGTCGGCGCCTCGTCGCGAGCGACCGCGTGGGCGAAGGTCGCGACGAAGGAGTTGTAGCCCGGGCGGCCGTGCTCGCCGAACAGGTTGGGCAGCCGGACGTCGACCACCTTGGCTCCGCTCGCCCGGAGGGCCTCGGTCGCCTGGGACTTCCCTCGGCCGTATGCCGAGTCGGCGCCCGCGTGAACCGTGTTCGCGTAGACGACGGTGTCGATCGAGCCCGAGCTGCGGACCGCCTCGGCGACGGCCTGCGCAAGCTCGACGTTGCCGCGCTCGACCTCGTCGTCGGACGCCCGGTTGATCCCGGCCACGTGCAGCACGGCGTCACAGCCCTGCGCCAGCTCCGGCATACGGCTGAAGGACTCACGGTCCACGGCCACGACCTCGTGGTCGGTCAGAGCCGCCAGGCGGACCCGCGTGTGCCAGCCGAGGAATCCTCCTGCCCCGGTGAGGAGAACCTTCACAGCCCACGCTCCAGCAGCAGGCGGACCTCGGGCAGGGTCCTCAGCAGCTCCTTGGTCTGCTCGACGTCCAGACGGGTCGTGTTGGCCGAGTTGTAGGCCTCGAGCATGCGGGGCTTGTCCTCGCCCTCCTCGACGTACTTCTCGTACTGCAGGGACCTCGCGTCCAGCGGCACCCGGAAGTAGTCACCTTCGTCGGACGACCGCAGCACCTCCTCCCAGGACAGGAGGGTCTCGTGGAGCTTCTCGCCGTGGCGGGTGCCGATCACGTCGACGGTTGGGGAGTCCTCCCCGGCGATGGACGCCACGGCGCGGGCCAGGACGTCGACGCTGCTCGCCGGCGCCTTGCGGACGAAGAGGTCACCGGGCTCGGCGTGCTCGAAGGCATGCAGGACGAGGTCGACCGAGTCCGCCAGCGACATGAGGAAGCGCGTCATCTCGGGGTCGGTGATGGTGAGGGGCCTGCCTGCGCGCAGCTGCTCGAGGAAGAGGGGGATGACTGAGCCGCGGGAGTACATGACGTTGCCGTAGCGGGTCACCGCGACGGTCGTCCTGCTCGTGGGGTTGTTGCGGGCGTAGGCCTGAGCCGTCTTCTCCATCAACGCCTTCGACATCCCCATGGCGTTGACGGGGTATACCGCCTTGTCGGTGCTCAGGCACACCACGGTGCTGACGCCGGCCGCGGCGGACGCCTCGATGACGTTGTGGCTGCCCTCGACGTTGGTCTTCACCGCCTGCTGGGGGAAGAACTCGCACGACGGGACCTGCTTGAGCGCAGCCGCGTGGAAGACGAAGTCGGAGCCGCGCACAGCGGCGGCGACACTGTCGACGTCACGGACGTCGCCGAGGTAGAACTTGAGGCGATCGTCGCCGAAGTCCTTGCGCATCTGGTCCTGCTTGGCCTCGTCACGGCTGAGGATGTGGACCTGGCCGACGCCCTGGCTGAGCAGGTGTCGAGCCATGGTCTTGCCAAAGGAGCCGGTGCCGCCCGTGATCGTGACGGTGGCGGCGGACAGGGACATCCCGGGCATCAGGTGGTTCCTCTCATGGCCTCGACAAGAAGCCGTTCGACGTGGTCCACCCCTCGGTCGAGGGAGAACTCCGTGGTGTAGTAGCGGCGAGCCGTGAGCGCGCGTCGGCGGCGCTCGGCCTCGGTGAGCCGGGCCAGGCGGTCCAGGGCGTCGGCGATGGCCTCGGGGCGGTCGCCGGGGACGGCCCAGCCGCCCGACGCCTCGACCACGCCGGCGACGTCCCCCGCCGCGGCCGCGATCACCGGGACGCCTGCGGCCAGCGATGCCTGGCACTTGCTGGGCATGGTGACGCGGGAGTGCGGGTGGTCGCGCAGGCTGAGGTAGGTCGCGTCCGCCGTGGCCATGAGGTCCGTCATCGACGACTGCGGGACCCGGCCGATGAACCTCACGTTGCGCAGGTCCGCCTCGCGGGCCTGCCGACGCAGCTGCTCCTCGTGGGTGCCCGACCCGGCCAGCACGCAGACCACCCGGGGGTCTCGGACCAGCGCGCAGGCCTCGATCAGGGTCTCGAGGCCCTGCGCCCCGCCCATGGCCCCGGCGTAGAGCAGGACCACCTGGTCCTCGCTCAGCCCCAGCTCCGCGCGCATCGAGCGGCCACCAGGACGAAACACCGTCTCGTCGGCCCACATCGGCACGTAGTGCAGCCGGTCGGCCGGCACCCCGCGGGTCTGCAGGATGCGACCCACGCCGGGCGAGATGTAGGCGACCGCAGCAGACGCGGCATACATGCCCCGGCACCACAGGTCCAGGGCGCGTGTCACCCCGGACCCGATGACGCCGCCACCGTGCCCCGAGGCGGTGACCGTGTCCGGCCAGAGGTCCAGCACGTGCGTGACCAGCGGGACGCCATGGAGGTGGCGGGCGGCCCACATGGTGGGTGCCACGGTCACGGGGGAGTAGTTGACCCACAGGGCGTCGAGCCCCCGCAGCGTCGAGAGGCCGTTGACCAGGGACGAGGCGCCGAAGGAGGCGTAGTTCAGCAGGCGTCGGGCGCTCAAGCCGTCGTGGCTGGGGTAGAGCGCCACCCGTCGAACCTGGACGCCGTCCACCAGATGGTCCTCGCAACGGCGGACCTGGTAACCCTCCGTCACGCGCCCCGTGGGGTAGTTGGGGTATCCCGTCAGGACCTGGACGTCGTGGCCGCGACCGGCCAGGCCACGAGCGAGCGCGGAAGGGAGGGCGGCTGGCCCGGGCTCAGGTTCGTACCACTGCGTGAGCAGACCAATCCGCACCGATACCTCCTCCAGCCGATCGCCTGAGATGACAGTACAGAGTGTAATGTATCGGTGACTTTCCGTGGCGACTTGACCGTTAAGGAGTGAATGTGGCACCTGCGCCATTCATCCCCTTCGCCCTCCCCGACATCGGTGAGGCCGAGGTGCAGGCCGCGGCGGAGGCGATGCGATCCGGGTGGCTGACCACCGGGCCCAACGCAGCGGCCTTCGAGCGGGAGTTCGCGGAGTTCCTCGGTGGGGGGCGGGAGGCCATCGCCGTCAACTCCGCCACCGCGGGGCTGCACCTGGCCCTCGAGGCGCTCGCCGTGGGGCCCGGCGACGAGGTGCTGGTGCCAGACTGGACCTTCACGTCGACCGCTGAGGTGGTGAGGTATCTCGGGGCCCAGCCCGTGCTGGTCGACGTCGACCCCCTGACGCTGAACCTCGACGTCGAGCGCGCCCGGGCCGCCGTCACAGGTCGCACCAAGGCGGTGCTGCCCGTGCACATGGCCGGGCTCCCGGTCGACCGCCGTGCCCTGCGCGACTTCGCGGACGAGCACGGGCTGAAGGTGGTGGAGGACGCCGCCCACGCCTTCCCCGTCAGGTCCGGGGGCGACCTCGTCGGGCAGAGCGACAGCGACGCCGTGGTCTTCAGCTTCTACGCCACCAAGACCATCACCACCGGGGAGGGGGGCATGGTCGTCACCGCCGACCCCGAGATGGCCCGCCGGATCCGGACGATGCGGCTGCACGGCATCAGCCGCGACGTCTTCGACCGTTACCGCAGCACCAAGCCCTCCTGGCACTACGAGGTCGTGGCGCCGGGGTTCAAGTACAACCTCCCCGACCCGGCCGCCGCCATGGGGCGGGTCCAGCTGAGCCGGGCGACCCAGATGCGGGACGCCCGCGCTGCGATCGCCGCACGCTACGACGCCGCGCTGGCCGACACCGGTCTGGGCCTGCCGGCGAGGGCCGCCGAGCCGGACGGGCACGCCTGGCACCTCTACATCGTCCGGGTGCCGGGAGGCGGGGCTGCTCGCGACGCCTTCATCGGTCGGATGGCGGACGCGGGCGTCGGCTGCAGCGTCCACTTCATCCCCCTGCACCGCCACCCCTACTGGCGGGAGCAGTGCTCCGCCCGTCCGGAGGACTTCCCGGTGGCCGAGGACCAGTTCGGCCGCGTCGTGAGCCTCCCGGCCTTCTCGGCCATGACCGACGACCAGGTCGACCGCGTGATCGCAGCGGTGCGCTCGTGCCTGTGACGGTGCCCGACGCCAAGCGGCTGCTCGACATCGCGGTCGCCGGTGCGGGGCTGGTGCTCACCGCCCCCGTCGCGCTCGCCGTCGCGGTGGCGGTCCGGCGCGAGGACGGCGGCCCGGTGCTCTTCACGCAGGAGCGTGTGGGCGCCGGGGGGCGGCACTTCCGCATCCACAAGTTCCGCACCATGCGGGCGGCCGGGGGTGGCCCGGCCGTGAGCGGGAGCGACGACGTGCGCGTGACGCGCGTCGGGCGGCTGCTGCGGCGCACCAAGCTCGACGAGCTACCGCAGCTGTATGACGTGCTGCGCGGCGAGATGAGCCTGGTGGGGCCGCGGCCCGAGGTGCCGGAGTTCGTCGCGCTGTGGCCCGCCGAGCTCGCGCCCGTCATCCTCTCGGTGCGCCCCGGGATCACGGATCCGGCGAGCGTCGCCTACCGGCACGAGGCGGACGAGCTGGCGGCAGCACCTGATGCCTACCGCCACTACGTCGACGTCATCCTCCCTCGCAAGGCACGGATGTATGCCGACTACGTCCGGGGCCGCTCCCTCTCCGGCGACATGCGCGTCGTGGGCCAGACGGTGCGAGCGGTTCTGCTCGACTAGGCGCTCGACACGGTGTCGGTCACGTCCTGGAGGTGCCGCAGCGGCCCCTGGCCCTCCCGGGCGCAGCCGCGCATCCACCCGGCGGCCCGCTCGTGGGTGAGCGGCATACCGTCCACCGTGGTGCCGTCCAGTCGCGGCACGTCCACGCTGGTGACCAGGGGGTGCGCCGTGACGCGGGACTCGTCCGCCGCGTTGAAGAGGTCCTCGGACATCTTCTCCCCCGGGCGCAGGCCGGTGTAGACGATCTCGACGTCCTGGCGACCCGACATCCCGATCAGGGTCTCGGCGATCTCCTTGATGCGCACCGGGGTCCCCATGTCGAGCACCATCACCTCCCCGTGATCCCCCATGGTGGCAGCCTGCATGACCAGCTGGCAGGCCTCGGGGATGAGCATGAAGTAGCGCTGCACGTCGGGGTGCGTCACGGTGACCGGACCGCCCTGCGTGATCTGTCGCGTGAAGGCCGGGATCACCGAGCCGCGGCTGCCGAGGACGTTCCCGAATCTCACGCTCATGTAGCGGCCCTCGGACTGCTGTGCCACATCAGCGGTCAACCGCTCGGCGATGCGCTTGCTGTAGCCGAGCACGCAGACGGGGTCGGCCGCCTTGTCCGTCGAGATGTTGACGAAGGTCTGGACACCGGAGGCCTGGGCTGCGCGAAGGACGTTCAGCGTGCCGAGGACATTGGACTTCCACGCCTCGAGGGGATAGCGCTCCAAGAGGGGGAGGTGCTTGAGCGCGGCCGCGTGGAAGACGACCTGGGGACGGTGCTGCCCGAAGACCCGCTGCATGGCCTCCTGGTCCCGGATGTCCGCGAGGACGATGCTGTCGTTCTGGAGCAGGCCGTGGCCGTCGAGGTCGAGCTGCACCGACTGCAGGGCGGACTCGTCGCGGTCGAGCATGACCAGCTTGGCCGGGTGGAACTTGGCGATCTGTCGGCACAGCTCGCTGCCGATGCTGCCCCCGGCGCCGGTCACGAGGACCACGCGGTTCTCGAGGGTGGTGGCGATGCTGGACTGGTCCAGCGTGATCGGACGTCGACCCAGGAGGTCCTCCAGGTTGATGTCGCGGATGTCGTGCGACGTGGGGGTGCGGCCCACCATGGCGCTCATGGTGGGGACGACCAAGGCCTTGACCCCTGCCTCCATGGCGGCCTGCCGCAGCTCGCGGATGGTGTCGGTGCCTGCGCTCGGGATGGCGATGACCATCTTGTCCGCGTCGTACCTCTCGGCGACCTTGGCGATGTCCTTGCGCCCGCCGCTCACCCGCACGCCGTCGAAGGACCTCCGTCGCTTGCCGCGGTCGTCGTCGAGCAGGGCGACCGGGATGTAGGGGGAGGTCGGGTCGTGACGCAGGTTGCGGATCAGCAGCCGACCGCCGTTGCCGGCGCCGAAGACGAGGATCCGCTCCTTGCCCTCCAGGGTCGCCCAGTGCCGCTGGCGTGCCGCCCGGATGACGAAGCGGGTCGCCATCATGGCGAGCGAGGCGATGAGCGCGGCCATGATCGGGACGGTGCGCGGGACCACGATGGGCCGGGCCGTCATGGCCCAGGCCATGAGGCCGGAGCACACGATGGCGACGGTGGCCGCCACCTCCAGGACCTCCTCGAAGGACCCCCGCACGTGCCCCTTGCGATAGGGGCCGGTGGCGAAGGACACGACGACGTGGCCCAGTGCCGCGGCTCCCGCGACGATCGCGGTGTTGCGGACGAAGGTCGGCTCCAGCTCGTAGGCATGACGAAGCCAGGTGGCGGCGTAGATCGCGACGACCCAGACCGAGGCGTCGACGAGGCACCAGGTCACTCGGACGAACCGATCTCGTCGCCGGGGGGCGAGCATGGGCCACTCCTGTGGGGGTCCCTGCTGAGTCACGCAGGGTAGCTTGGCGTATGCTCAGAGTAACCGACGAATGGCGTCCCTACGGCCTTGTGGGGGATTTGGTCACGGATTGTCTTTGCCGTATCAACCAGATGTCGTCATAGAGCGCGATGTGCGGACGCTCCGGCATACGGTTGCGTCATGAGCGAGCCTGCCCGGATCCTGACCGTCTGCACCGGCAATGTCTGCCGGTCGCCCTACATCGAGCGGCGGCTGCAGCACGAGCTGGATCGGGCCTGGGGCCCGGGGGCCGTGGAGGTCAGCAGCGCCGGGACGGGGGCCCTGGTGGATGCCGCCATGGAGCCCGACGCGCTGTCCCGGCTCGGGGTGGCAGGCGGCGCGGGTGAGGACTTCCGCGCGCGAGCCATCACCCGCGAGCTGGTGTCGGACGCCCAGCTCGTCATCGTGGCCACCCGCGACCACCGGGGAGCCGTCAGCCGCCTCTATCCGCGGGCGCTGTCGCGCATCCACGCCCTGCGCGACCTCGCTCAGCTCGCGGAGGGTGTGGC
Organism: Arsenicicoccus sp. UBA2120; assembly: GCF_002330965.1. NCBI lineage: Bacteria > Bacillati > Actinomycetota > Actinomycetes > Micrococcales > Intrasporangiaceae > Arsenicicoccus > Arsenicicoccus sp. UBA2120. Next base: position 65,133 of record NZ_DCYC01000052.1, on the reverse strand, counting down.
CGACGACGAGCTGCCGGGCCGCACGTCGGCCCGTGCGTGGCTGGACGAGGTGGTCCCGCTGATCGCCTCGAAGCGAGGCCTGCGTCCGCCGCTGGAGCCGAGGGAGGCCGACGTCGTCGACCCCTTCCGTCAGGGTCGAGACGCCTTCGACACCATGTCCACACAGGTCGAGGACGCGCTGCCACAGGTGCTGCGCGTCCTCGGTGCGGGAGCCGGTGCCGGCGCGGGGAGCCGCTAGACCGTCGTCGACTCCCGGTGGGCGCCGGACCCCGACGGTGTGCGCTCGACGGGCATGGCCGGCTCGGACGAGCGATAGGCGTAGCGCTCGCCGTAGTAGGAGTAGCCGTCCGCGCCCTTGGTCGGCACGCGGTTCACGACGAGCCCCAGCACGCGCGCCCCCACCGTCTCCAGGGTGTCGAGGGCCCGGCTGAGGTCCTCCTTCTTGATCACCCCGGCACCCACGACCATGACGGCGCCGTCGGCGAGACGGGACACGACCGCCGCGTCCGTGACGGGCAGCACCGGGGGAGCGTCGATGATCACGTAGTCGAACCGCTGGCGCAGCTCGTCGAGCACCGCGCGCATGGGGTCCGAGCCGAGCAGCTCGCTCGGGTTGGGCGGGATCGGTCCGGCCCCGAGGACGTGGACGTTCTGTCCGAAGGGCTGGAGCACGTCGTCCAGCTCGGCGTCGCCGATGAGCACCGTCGTCAGACCCACGCCGCCCTCGAGGCCCATGTACTGCAGCAGCCGCGGACGACGCAGGTCGCCCTCGACGACGCAGACGCGCGCGCCGCCGGCGCCCATCGTCAGCGCGAGGTTGGCCGTGGTGGTGGACTTGCCCTCGCCCGGCAGGGACGAGGTGAATACCAGCACCTTGGGGTGGTTGGCCGCGTCGACGAACTGGAGGTTGGTGCGCAGCGTGCGGAAGGCCTCGGCGCGCGTGCTCTGCGGGTCGCCCTGCACGATGAGCGGGTGGGTCTTGGCGTCGGGGTCGAAGTGGATGCCGCCGATGATCGTCTCGTCGGTGACCTCCTTGACGTCCCGCTCGCCCTTGATGGAGGTGTCCAGCAGGTCGCGGAGCAGCGCGAGACCGAGGCCGAGCAGCAGACCCAGGAGCAGGCCGAGGGCGAGGTTGCGGGCAGGACGAGGCGCGACGGGTGCGGAGCCCTCGATGGCCGGCCGCACGACGGTGGCCTTGACCGGGCTCTGCTGGCCGGCCTTGACCGACTGCAGCTCCTGGATGGTCGAGGTGAACTCCTCGGCCACGGCGTTGGCGACTTGAGCGGCCTTGGCCTTGTCGCGGTCGACGACGGAGACGTTGAGGAGCACGGTGTCGGGAGGCGTGGTGGCCGTGACGGAGCGTGCCAGGCTGGCCGAGCGGTCGACGCCCAACGCGTCGTGGACGGGGTCCAGCACCTTGGGTGACGTGATCACGTCGGCATAGGTCTTCATCTGCTTCTGCGTGAAGGTGCTGCCTTGGGCCAACTCGGCGGTCGTCTCGCTGTTGGCCGTGGAGATGAAGAGCTGGGCCGTGGACTGGTAGGTCCGGGGCGTGAGGATCGTCAGGGCGGCAGCGGCCAGCACTGCGAGGCAGGTGACCGCGACGATGATGCGCCAACGCTTCCGCACGACGCGGAGGTAGTCCTGCAGGTCCACGAGGAGTCTCTCTTCTCCCGGGCGCGGACCTTACGGTCGGCGCATGTCTGAATACTGAGCGTGATGCTATCGGGTGAAACGGGGGCGAGGTGGGACCTACCCGCCAAAACCCTGCTTGGGAGACACGTTGTCGACATACGTCGCCATCGAGTCGGTGCGCAGGTGCTCGGCCAGCGTGGCCATCTGGCTGCGGCTCATGACGACGATCGACATGTTGTTGGGGCCCGGCTCGGCCGCGACCCACGGCGCCGTCGTCGTGTGGATGTCGCCGCCGCGCACGTTGCGCATGCTGAGCGCGACCTTTTGCATCTCGTCCACCGTGAAGCCGCTGTCCACGGTCATGTTGCGCGTGCCGGCGTCGAGATAGCTCGAGAACTCGCGCGGGTTGAGCAGGACGTCGCGGGACAGTCCCTTGGTCAGGACGGCGCGGATGAACGCCATCTGCCGCTTGCCCCGGCTGATGTCGCCCTGGTCGAGGCCGTAGCGCTCGCGCACCCAGGCCAGACCCTGCGTCCCGTTGACGTGGCGGACGCCCGCGTCGGTCGGCACGTCGACGCCGCCGATCGCGTCGGTCATCGACGTGAAGCCGTTGAAGTCGATGGTGGCGACGTGGTCGATCGGCACCCCGATCAGGGGCTGGATCGTCTGCACCAGCAGCGGCGCGCCGCCGTACTGGTAGGCCGCATTGATCTTGTTCTTGCCGCGCCCCGGGATGGTGACGTAGAGGTCGCGGGGGAAGTGGACGAGGTCGACGCGCTTGCGGTCGTCGGACACGTGGGCGACGACGATGACGTCGGAGCGACCCTGGTCGGAGCCGCGCGAGTCGCTGCCCAGCACCAGGTAGTTGAGCGAGTTCTTCGACGTTCCCACCTTCTTTGGCTGCGCGACCTCCTCCGAGGCGGTGCCGAGGATGGGCTTGCCGCCGGACAGGATGGGCTTGCCCTGCTGGTCGACGATCTGGCCCTTCGCATCGACGTGCGCGGCCCCGGCGTCGACCGGCTTGCCCTGCTGGTCCGTCACGACCTTGCCGCTGCTGTCGACCAGGTTGCCCTTGTCGTCCTGCGGGACGATCCGGTGCTCGGCCGGCGCGTCGGGCAGCAGGGGCGCGCGCTGCACGTTGTCGGACACGGTCCGGCGCAGGTGCCAGGCATAGCCGCCGACCGCGGCGGCGCACAGCACGAGGACGGCGGCGAGCGTCCACGCCAGGGGCTTGAGCCACCGGCGTCGACGTCGGGGCACGGCATGACCGTCAGGGCCCGCGTCGGGCGCCTCGATGTCGCGCTCGGTGGGAGAGGGAGGGACCGGCATACGACCAGAGTAGTTGCCTGGGGGAGTGATGTAACACAAAGCAACCGTCAAGCACTCTGTGTTGTCGCTCCGTGTGACCGGTTGGGGCCCCGCTCGTCCGGAGCGGACGGCGACCGGTGGAGCTCATGATCGGATGTCCGGCACGCTCGCGCTCGCACGCTGAGGCAACACCTCTGCACCCCGCGGGCTGGGGTCTGCCGGTCAGCGGCGCACCCGATAGCGCAGGTGGAGCACCCGGTTACCGACGAGCGCCACGGCAGGATCCTCCAGGAGGTGCTGCGCGTCGACGGACCCGAAGTAGCGCCTGCCGGAGCCGAGGACGACCGGCGCCACGTCCATGCGCACCTCGTCGACGAGGCCCGCCGCCAGGGCCTGGCCACCGACGTCGCCCGCGGCGACCTCCACGATGCGGTCACCCGCGAGCTCCTGCGCCCTGGCCACGGCGGCCTCGACCCCCTCGACGAAGTCGAACGGTGCCGTGGGATCCCAGCCTTCGGGCGGCGGCCGGTGGGTCACGACCACCACGTGATCGATCCCGCTCGGAGGTGTCCCGTCCCAACCGTCCGTCAGGTCGAAGACTCGGCGGCCGACGACGGTCACCCCGATGCTGTCCCAGTAGGGCCGGGTGTAGTCGTGGGACGCCTGCGACACCGTGAGGGCGCCGCTCGCGTCCAGGGGGACGTCCCCGCTGACGAGCCAGTCGAACAACGGCCCGGGCTGGTCGTTCTCGTCCGCGACGAAGCCGTCGACCGAGACTGATGCGTACATGACTACCGTGCCCATGGGGTGCTCCTCTGTATGTGTTGGGGGGGACTCACGCTAGGGGCGGGGGAGCGGCGGCTCTTGTAAGAAATCAATCGGTCGGAAGCGACCAGCTGTCGAGCACGTGACCGGGATGCTCGCGCAGGAACCGCTGACGGACGCCGACATACTCCGTGGGTGTGAGTCCCGTGAACTCGCGGAACTCGTGACCGAAGTGGGCCTGGTCGAAGAAGCCTGCGCCGGCCGCGAGGTCGGCCCAGTCGATCCGTTCGACGGGGTCGAGCGAGAGCAGGGTGGCGGCGAAGCGGTAGCTGCGGGCGAGCCGCTTCGGCGTGACCCCGACGACCTCCTTGAACCGCTGGGCCAGGTGAGTGCTGCTGACGCCGGCTGCCACGCTCAGGTCCCCGACCACGACCACCCCGCGGGTCGCCGCGATCACCCGGCTGGTGTGGCGACCAGCCCGAGACCGGTCGTCGCGCGCATCCGCCCCATCAGCTCGTCCTCGAGCAGGGCGAGCATCTCCGCCGGGCCGGCTGCCGTCGCCAGCCGGTCGCGCAGCTCGTCGCTGGCCGACCGACCCCACGCCTGCTCGATCGTCACCGGCCGGTCGCACAGCTCGCCGGCCGGCATCGGCAGGAACGAGGTCGCTCCCCAGGGCTTGAAGTGCACCCCCACGGACCGGGTGCTGACCGGGTAGCCGAACTCGATGGCGCGGGTGGGCGTCGTCACGACGCAGCCATCGGAGTACTCGATCGCCTCGGCGCCACTGCCGGAGCGGATGCGGAAGGGGTCGCCGAGGTTGACGACGAGGAACGCCGCCGGCGACGGAGGCAGCCGCAACCGGGCGTATGGCGGCGCGCCCTCCAGGTAGTAGAGGTCGTCGATCAGCTCGTCCAGCGGCGGCCGCGGCACTCTGGAGACGTACTCCATGCGCCCAGCATCGCCGATGACCGCGGCGACCGACTGCGGCGGCGTCGGCATACGGCCGAAAGCCGGCGCCGCCGGGGCTGCCGCCCGGCGCAGGCTCACTCCGGAGAGGGCTTGCCGCGGATCGGGTGCCCCTTCATCCCGGCCATCCACAGCACGACGTCAAGGTGCCGGAGCGTTAGCGTGCCATCGCCGAGGTCGGCACCTCGACTGATCGCCTCGCTGACGACGCGGTCGAGACGCTCCCGGACGACGTCGTCCCGCATGATCGCGGCGAAGGCGGGCCAGTCGGTCGAGTAGCCGGGCGTGAGGCCGAGGAACTCCAACACCACGCGGTCGCGGACAGGGAACAGGTTCGGCCGTTTCCGCGCGCAGAGCTTCGACGCCGTCACCCACGGGTTGGCGCCGAGAGTCGCCTTGGCGAAGTTGTGGAACTCCGCCATCTGGTGGGCAAGCTTCGGCGCGCTGTCATCCTCGAGCCGAGCAGAGGCGGGTAGCCGCTCCAGGAGCTCCGAGGCCCGCTGCGCATGGTTGTCGTCGAGAAAGCGCCGGATCGCGAGCGGCAGCACCCTCACCGACAACGTCGTCACCGCGAGCAGGTCCGCCGGCCCGATCGACATGGGGTCGTTCGGGGCGAGGTCAGTGAAGGTAGATCCGGCGTAACCCCTCGCGGGGTCGTAGTAGCGCACAAGGTGGTGAACCGCGCGAGGATCTCCCACCGCGCTTCGAGCACGTTCGACGGCTGCGGAGCACAGCGTCTCGTCGACCACCCAGGCCGCAGTCTCAGGCGCGCCCATCACGCCCCTCCTCGTCCAGCACGACACCCTCAAGCTCGAGGTCGCTGACGATGCTGATCTCCTCGTCGGCGACCGGCTCCCCTCCCGGCATGCTGAAGGCCTCGTGGATATCCACCGAACCAAGGTCCGGGTACTTCTCCAGCAGGAAGCGACGTCGGTAGACGAAGTCCGCTGTGTCCACGATGGATTCGAGCGTCGCCCAGTTGAGGGCCCCGGACACGGCGATGCCCGCGGCAGGAACAACCTTTCCCAGGCTCTGCTTTGTCCACCGGGCGTTGAACGACTTCGCAAACTGGCCGGCGATCTTCGAGATCACCGACTTGTTCAGCTCGTCCCAAGACTTCTTGTGCACGAGAGCCTGGGTCAGTTTTGAGACATCCTTGAGCGCTGCCGATTTCGCGCCGCTCGACGCAGCAGTGCCTGCGTTCACCACGGACATGATAAAGACCTTCTCGGTCGGCGCCTCGGGGTCGTAGCCGTAGGTCAGCGCCACCTGCCCCGCGGCCCTGGAGGACAGGGCGAGGACGGCGGCAGCATCGGCGACGAATGCGCCCGCCACGGCGGCACCCCCTGGCGCAGCGCTTGCGCCGGCCCCAACCACGACCACGAGCTGTCCGCCCGTCATCGCCAACGCAGCTCCCGCACCCGACATCGCGGCAGCCAGCGGGTAGGACCAGCTCGTTGTCCGCCCGCGGAGCTCGTCCACCTGCTCGAGGTCGAGGCGGCGCACGTCGGCGAGATGTTTGACCTCGTGGCCCGCCTTCTGGTGCTTCTTCACGACGCCCTTGGGCGAAAGGCCGACGCGGGACGCGCGCGCAAGGCTGCTGCCGATCGACGTGACAGCCGTTCCGGTCCAATTGGGACTGCTCGCTGCAGCCTTCTTGGCAGCCTTGCTGGCAAGATCCGCGCCTTTCGACGACGCCACTCGCGCTCGATCGACGATGGCCTTCGCCTGCGGTCGCGCCTCGACCTGAGCGTGGGCCTTGTCCCCGAGGCTGACGGCCACGTTGCCTACCTTCGAGGCAGCCTTTCCGGCGGCTTGGTTGACCTGAGCCACGCCGCTCGACATCGTGCGCCCCTGGAACTCCTGAACCTCACGCCACGCATCCAGCTCGTACTGCGACGGTATCCCCATGCACGGAACGTAGCCAACGAGCCCGGGGGCCGACCAGACTGAGTGCGAACGCCGCCCGGTCGGCCTAACGGGGGCCAGGTGAAGCGGTCATCTCCACAAGACTCGGCCGGCTCTAGCGGCTCTCGCCGAGGACCTGGGCGATGCCGTCGCGATAGGTCGTGACGGCGAAGTCGGGGAAGCGGCGGGTGAACTCCGAGGAGTCGAAGACGTTGTCCCCCCGGTAGCGGGGCAGCAGCTCACTCATCTCCTTGAGGGGCTGTGAGACGAGGCTGCCGAGCCGGAACGCCGCGACGGGCAGGACGGTGAACGGGATGCGCCGGCCGGTCACCTCCGACGCCACCGCGATGAGCTGCCGGTAGGTCAGGCGGTGCGGGTCGACCGGCAGGTGCCAGGTCCGACCGTAGGCGTCGGGGGTGTTGCCGATGAGCGCCATCGCGCGGCTCGCATCCGGCGTCCAGATCAGCGACCGCACGGCATCGGCGTCGACGGGCACGAGCGGCCGCTTGCCCGCCTTGATCCGGTCGAGCACCAGCGTGTTGGTGTAGCTGCTGGTCCGGCCCGGGCCGTAGAACTCCGGCGCCCGGCAGATGACGGCGTCGATCCGGCCCTCCTCCATCTCCCGCAGCAGCATCGAGGTCATCTCGGCGCGCACCCGCCCCTTGCGGCCGTTCGGCGCGAAGGGGGTCGACTCGGTCTGCGGGGCCGTGCTGCCCGGATACATGTAGGTGTTGTCGAAGTAGACGAGCGTGGTGCCGTGCTCGACGCACGCGTCGATGACGTTGCGCATCATCGTGGGGAACTGCTCCTCCCACCGCTGCGAGTCCAGCGGCAACCCCACCGTCAGATAAGCGATCTCGCTCCCGGCGACGGCGCGCGACGTGGCCTCGGCATCGGTCAGGTCGGCGGCCACCAGCTCGTCGGTGTCGTGCACCTGCTGCGGGTGACGACTGACCAGCCGTATGTCGTGCGTGTGGCTGCGGTAGAGCTCGCGGGTCAGCTCCACGGCGATCTGGCCGTTCGCGCCGAGGACGGTCTGCATCAGGAACCCCATGTCTGTCGTGATGTCTGTCGTGCGGGTCGGGACGCACCGCTGCTGCGGCGGTCTCGGAGACGTGGGCGACAACGCAGCCCCTGCGCGCCGTCATTCCGTAGCAGACTGAAGTCTCCGATCCCGCAGGCGAAAGGACTGACCATGAGCGTTCCCACCGATGCAGCGTTCGAGATCCCCAAGGAGGGGGACAACGAGGGCGCGCGGCCCCAGGAGGGCGGCGAGCACGAGGCCTACGTGGACGAGAGCAACGTCCCTCACTCCGACCGCGAGGCGACGGACGACCCGTCCATCTGACCCCGCTGCCTGCGAGAGCCCCCGACCCGCCGCGGGCCGGGGGTTCTCGCGCGACACCGGCCCTGGGCGGGGCGGCTTAGCCTGGCCCCATGGACAAGCCCTCCTGGCCCCCGGTGGCAGGCCCCATAGGTGTCGGCACGCTCTTCGTCGTCGTGACCTTGGCGTTCCCACGAGGCGGTGACCTCGAGACGCTCGGGCTGGTGCTGAAGGTCGCCCTGGGGCTGTGGTCCCTCTACCTCTTCGTCCAGCTGTTCCGTCAGATCCTGCGTGACGACCCCGACTTCAACGGGGAGAGCGAGCGTCGGTTCCGCGAGCGGCACAACCGCCCCAAGGACTCCTGAGGGGACGCAGACAGCTGCGACACGCCGCTCGGAGGAGCACTTCTCGTCCTCTCGCGGCGAGGGGCGGGGCGGGCGGCATACGGGCTCTGCCTCTCGATCAGGCGCCGACCTCGCGCAGGCGACCGGTCGCCACGTCGAAGACGAAGCCGCGGATCGAGTCCGTGTGCGGCACATAGGGATCGGCGACGATCCGGGCGATCGAGGAGCGGACGTCGGCGTCGAGGTCGGTGAACGCCGCGGACTCCCAGCCCGGCCGCGTCCCCGTCTCCTGCTCCAGGTCGTCGCGGAAGGCCTGGTCGGTGAACGTCAGCATCCCGCAGTCCGTGTGGTGCACCAGGACGATCTCGCGCGTGCCCAGCAGGCGCTGGCTGATCGCCAGGGATCGCAGGACGTCCTCGGTGACGACGCCTCCGGCGTTGCGTATGACGTGCGCCTCGCCCTCACCGATGCCGAGGACGCGGGACACGTCGAGCCGGGCGTCCATGCACGCCACCACCGCCACGTGCTTGGACGGCGGCAGGGGGAGCGGGCCCTCGAAGCCCTGCGCGTAGGTCTCGTTGTTGGTGAGCAGCTGGTCGGTGACGGCCATGGGGGTTCCGTTCCTCGAGGCGGTGGGTCAGTGCGCGTGGTTGCGGATGCCGTCGAGCCAGCGGTCCACGCCCCGCACCGGGCGGCCGTGCGTGGAGACGATCAGCTCGGGCTCGAGCTCGGCGAGGTGGCGGCGGGACTCTACGGCTCCGGCCGGGTCGTGGTGCCAGCTGACCGGCAGCTTCATCCAGCGGGGGGAGGTGGGGTCGTTGGAGATGTTGGTCGGCCCGTCCCCGACGATGAGGACGCGGTCGGACTCGCGCCAGAAGGCCAGCAGGCCGGGGCTGTGGCCGGGCTGCGGCAGGACCGTGAAGCTGCCGACCTGGTCGCCCTCCGTGAGGCGCTGGTCGACGTGGTGCCGTTGGCGCGTCATACGGGGCACGATCAGTCGCCCGGAGAGCCCGGCGTGGTAGGCGATGCTGCCGCGCTCGAAGTCGTCGGCCTCGATCCCGCTCATCGCGAGCGGCGCGCCGGTGTGGTTGCACAGCCAGGCGCTGGAGCCGACGTGGTCGCCGTGGGCGCGCGTGACGACGTGGCGGCTGACGTCTCGACCCCGCAGCAGCCGCGCCAGGCGCTTGCCCGACCACGCGGGTCCGGAGTCGATGACGATGTCACCGTCAGGCCCGTCGAGGACCACGGAGTTGAACATGCTGAGCGGGGCGAGGGAGCCGAGGTGCACCCCGTCCGCCACGGGCTGCAGGGAGGTAGCCATCCATCGAGCCTAGGCGTCATCCGGCCGATCGGCAGGGGGGAGCGCTTGGGCGCCCCGTCAGCGGCCGAGCTGGGCGTGCCAGGCGTCGTGCTGGGACTCCTCGGCGGCGCCGACCCTGGCGCCGCAGCGATCGCACACCTGGTAGCGAACCGCCCAGCTGCCGGACCAGCGGTAGCCGGGGCCCGACGGCGGCATCGTGAAGCCGAGATGGCTCATCAGCGTGTGCAGGACGTTCCCCATCTCCGCAGTATGCGTCGACGGGCGCGTCAGCCCTTGCCGAACCGCGTCCCGCCGTACTTCTTGTGCACCGCCTGCCTGCTCACGCCCAGCACGCCGGCGATCTGCGCCCAGGACGCACCCTTGGTCCTCGCCCGGCGCACGACCACCGCCTCGGTGCGGTTGATCTCGCGGTGCAGCTCGGCGACGGCGGCCAGCGCACGCAGCGGGTCGTCGTCGCCGGCCTGGCTCACCAGTGCACTCATCGGCTGCTCACCCATCTCGTGTTCGTTCCTCGCGGCGACCTGGCGTCAATCTACGTTGACGTCCGTATGTCGTCAATCCTGGTTGACGTCTGGCCCGGGCCCGACGCTCGCGGTCGTCCGTCATGAGCCGGTCCGGCAGGGGCGTGGCAGGGTTGGGCCCATGGACTTACGCGTGAGGGTGTTGGTGGTCGTCGCGGGGGCCGTCCAAGCGTGGGATGCCTTGCGCGCCAAGGATTCTCGATGACGGACCCGGTGTGAATGGTTGAAGAGGCGCCTGCTGACGGGTGGCAAGGTGCGTGGGCGGGTGCTGGAGTTGCGGCCGGGGTGCGGCCGGGGTGCGGCAGGTCTCGAGGGCGGGACTTGCCACATACGACACGTGCTGTCTCATGACACGCCAGGTGTCCTATGGGGCAAGTGCGGCCGAGCAATGAGGACACCGCCTGGAGCGTGCGGCCGTGACGGCGTCAGGAGGGTTGACGGGCGGCGTCCTGGCTCCTGACGATCAGCGAGCGCGACAGGTTTCCCTGCGGCTCCGGACGGTGAGTTCCCGCAACGCCACGTGAGCGTGGCCTCCGGGGCGAGGGTTGGCAGCGCTGGGCCGCGTCAAAGGTGCGTCGGGCCAGCACGAAGCGCACGCGCGGCCGCCGAGGTGGGCGGCGAGGGGACGCAAACGTCCGCGACACGCCGTGCTACGCGACAGCTGCGTCCCCTCGAGGTGCGCGCGGACACGCCGGGGAGCAGGTGCGCGGGGTGAGAGGGCAAGAGTGGCAGCGAAACGCCGGTCAGGAGAGCGATCTGTGCCCTCTCGACCGGCGTCCGCGTGAGCGACCAGCGACCGGCGACCGGCGGCGCCGGCCGCGCGGCGTGGTTCAGGCGCGGAGGGACTTCTCGATCGCGTCGACCATCACGTCGATGTCGTCCGTCGTCGCGACCAGCGGGGGAGCGAGGCGGATCGTCGAGTCGTGGGCGTCCTTGGCGAGGACGCCGTGACCGGCCATGCGGTGGCACAGCTCGTAGCCCGTCATCAGGTGCGGGTCGATGTCGAGGCCGGCCCACGCGCCGCGCACCCGCACCTCCAGGACGCCGTGCTCGCGCAGCGCCTCGAGCCGGGGCGTCATGTAGTCGCCGAGGACGCGGGCGCGGTCGTTCCACTCGTCGGTGAGGAGCATCTGCACGACCTCGTGCCCCACGGCCGCGGCCAGCGGGTTGCCGCCGAAGGTCGAGCCGTGCGAGCCGGGCGTGATCACGTCCATCACGTAGTGGTCCGCCGCGATCGCGGACACGGGCAGCAGGCCGCCGCCGAGCGCCTTGCCCATCACGTAGATGTCGGGCACGACGTCCTCGTGGTCGCACGCGAACGTCCGCCCGGTGCGCGCGAGGCCGGACTGCACCTCGTCCGCCATCATCAGCACCTCGTGGCGGGTGCACAGGTCACGCACGCCCGGCAGGAACCCGGCCGGCGGGATCAGCACCCCGCCCTCGCCCTGGATCGGCTCGAGCAGGACCGCGGCCGTGTGCTCGTCGATCGCCTGGTCCAGGGCCTCGAGGTCGCCATACGGCACCACCCGGAAGCCGGGGGTGTAGGGGCCATAGCTCCGCCGCGCGATGTCGTCGGTGGAGAAGGACACCACCGTGGTCGTGCGGCCGTGGAAGTTGCCCTCCATGGTGACGATGTTGGCCTGGTCGGCCGGGATGCCCTTGACGTCGTAGCCCCAGCGCCGGGCCACCTTGACGGCGGTCTCGACGGCCTCGGCGCCGGTGTTCATCGGCAGGATCATGTCCTTGCCGGTGAGCGTGGCGAGGTCGCGGGCGAACGGCCCGAGCTGGTCGCTGTGGAACGCCCGGCTGGTCAGGGTGAGCTGGTCCAGCTGCTGGTGCGCCCGGGCCACGAGCCGCGGGTGGCGGTGGCCGAAGTTGAGCGCGGAGTAGCCCGCCAGCGCGTCCAGGTAGCGCCGGCCGTCCACGTCGGTCACCCACGCGCCCTCGCCCTCGGTGAGGACGATCTCGAGCGGGTGATAGTTGTGCGCGGCATAGGTCTCGACGAGACGGATCTGCTCGTTGGTGGTGCTCATGCTGGGGCTCCTTGCTGTATGCCGGAGGCGCTGGCGCGCCGGCCCGGCCTGGGGCGGGGACGGCCGGATCAGGCCGTCTCGTCGGTGAGCACGCGTCCGCGGGTCTCGGGGAGCGTGAGGACGGTGGCTGCGCTCACGAGCAGCAGCGCGATGACGTAGTAGGAGAAGGCCTGGGGACCGTAGGCCCGCGTGAGGTAGGTCTGCAGGTAGAGGCTCGTCCCACCGAAGATAGCAATGGCCACCGACAGCGGGAGCGCGACGCCGATCGTGCGGATGCGGGTGGGGAAGATCTCGCACATGATCGCCGGGGTGATGGCGTACGGCGCGGCGACGAAGACCTGCGCGATCGTCATCGCGAGGAACAGCTTCATCGGGGTGCCGTCGATCATCGCCGACAGGGGGACGCACAGGGCGATCAGGCCGATGATGCCGATGAGCATGACGGGCTTGCGGCCGATCCGGTCGGACAGGATGCCCCACAGCGGCAGCCACACGAGGAACAGCGTGTTGGCGGCCACGCTCGCGATCAGCGTCTGCGTGGGGTCGGCCTTGAGGACCGCGATCGAGTAGCCCGCAGCGGCCACGACCCAGAGGTAGTACGAGACGGTCAGGCCGACCGTCATACCGATCACCTGGAACGCCGAGCGGCGGTGCACCCACATCTCGTGGGCCAGGCTGGGGCGGTCCTGCGCGATGGTCGCCTCGGTGCGCGCGAACTCCTCGGTCTCGCTCATCCGCGAGCGCATGTAGAGCGCAAACAGCCCGCCGAGGGCGCCGATGACGAAGGCGATGCGCCAGCCCCATGCGGTCATGTCGGCGCGGCCGAGCGTGGCGGACAGGACGGCGGCCAGGACCAGCCCGACGTTCGCCCCGATCGTGCCGGAGAAGTAGATCAGCGTCGACCACAGGCCGCGACGCTCCGGCGGGGCGGCCTCCGCGAGGTAGGCCTGCGCGGCCGGCTGCTCGCCGCCGTGCGCCAGGCCCTGCAGGACGCGGGCGACGAACAGCAGCACCGAGGCGAAGACGCCGACCATCGCGTAGGACGGGGCGATCGCGATGATCAGGCTGGCGAACGCGCCGAGGGCCATCGTCATCGCGAGGGCGCGCTTGCGGCCCAGCCGGTCCGAGACCCGGCCGAACAGGAGCCCGCCGAGGGGGCGCGCGACGAAGCCGACGGCGAACACCGCGAGGGTCGACAGGAACGCCGAGACCGGGTCGGTCGACACGAAGAAGCTGGCGGCGAAGAACGGCGCGAAGCTGGAGTGAATGCTCCAGTCGAACCACTCGATCGCCTTGCCGATGCCCGTGCCGACGAGGGTGCGACGGGTGGACGTGGGGCGGGCGCTCGCGGAGGTGGAGCCGGAGTCGGACGCAGGGGCGGGGGCGTCCGAGCCGCCGGAGCTGCTGGGCTGCTGGGGCTGCTGGAGCCGGGCGAGGCTGCGGAGAAGGGCAGGGAGGTGGCGGACATGCGACTTCCTCGATGGGTGAGGTGGAGAGGCTCAGGAGGGGAGCGTGGCCAGCCGGCGGATGGCCAGCTCGGCGTGTATGGCGGCGCCCAGCGGCAGGACGTCGTCGTCGTACGCGGCGTGGGCGCTGTGGTTGAACGGCGCGCTCGCGGGGTCCAGGCCGGCAGGGGTGGCGCCGAGTCCCAGGAAGGTGCCCGGGACGGACTGCAGGGCCCGGGAGAAGTCCTCGGAGGCCGAGAACGGTTGTGGGAGAAGGGAGAACGTGTCCTCGCCGAGCACGTCCGCGACGACGGTGCCGGCGAAGTCGGTCTCGTCGGCGGACGTGTGGGTGACCGGGTAGCCGTCGAGGTAGGACACGTGGGCGGTCATGCCGTGGGCCTGCGCGATGCCCCGGGCGAGCTGCCCGGCGAGCTCGCGGAAGCGGGCGCGGGCTCGGTGGACCAGGAGCGGACGCTGGCGACCAGGCGGGCGTCCTCGGGGATGACGTTGGGGCGTCGCCGGCCCGGAGGCTGCCGACGGTCACGACGACGGGGTCGAAGACGTCGAAGCGGCGCGTGGTCATCGTCTGCAGGGCCATGACGATCTCGCAGGCCACGGGCACGGGGTCGAGCGCGTGCTGCGGCGCGGAGCCGTGACCGCCTCGCCCCTCCACGACGACCTCGAAGCCGTCGGCGGCGGCCAGCATCGCGCCGTGCCGGCTCACGACGTGACCGCCGGGCACGGTCGCCGCGAACGCGTGGATCGCGTAGGCCGCGTCGGCGCGACGACCGGCGGCGTCCAGGACGCCCTCCGCGATCATGAGGGCGGCGCCGTCGTGCATCTCCTCGCCGGGCTGGAACATGAGGACCACGTCGCCGCGCAGCTCGTGGCGGCGGTCGGCGAGCAGGCGGGCGGCGCCGGCACCTCGACCGCCTCGTCGCGTCGGGAGCCCTGGCCTTCCGCTGCGACCTGGCGCACGACGCCGCCGACTGGCCGGTGACCTCCGCGTGGTTCGTGCGCGTGCCGCCGTCCGACCTCGCCCGCACCGTCACGCTGCTGTCGACGCTCACCCAGCTGCGGCTCATGCTCGGCGTGATGGGGGAGGTCAACCTGGTGTTCTCGGTGTTCGGGCGCTCGGTGGCGGGGGTCGCGGCGTTCGAGGAGACGCTGGGGCGGCGGCTGCCGTGGCTCGAGCACGTCGAGTCGCTGCTCCTGCTGCGCTCCGTCAAGCGCATGGGCTGGGTCCTCGACGAGCAGGGCCGCCGCACCGACCGCCTCGTCGTGCCCGCCGTCGTCGACCGCCTCGGCTGAGGTCTGTCCCGCGCAGAGTGGTCGCGCATCGACGTCAGGGCGGCCCTGGTGTCGGATCTGTGACCACTCTGCGCGGCAGGGCGCGCCGCACGGCCATCGCGCCCGCCGAGGTTATACGATGCCGCACATGGCGGGTCCGGCCCGACGTGCCCGCACGCACAGCTGACCGAGGAGCGTCATACGAGATGGGTGCTTTGCGAACCCCGCGAGAGAAGTGGATCGACGAGGGGCTGCGCGTCCTGGCTGAGGGGGGCGTGGACGCGGTGCGCGTGGAGGTCCTGGCCAAGCGGCTCGGGGTCACCAAGGGCGGCTTCTACGGCTACTTCCAGGACCGGCAGGCGCTGCTGACCGAGATGCTGGACACGTGGGAGCGCGAGGCGGTCGACGAGGTGATCGATCGCGTGCAGGCCGAGGGTGGCGACCTGCTCGACCAGGTGCGGACCGCGGGCCGGCTGACCTTCTCCAACGACCGGCTGCTGCCCGTCGACCTGGCCATCCGCACCTGGGCGCGCCGGGACCCGGAGGTCGCCGAGCGCCTGCGCCGGGTCGACAACCGGCGCATCCAGCTGTCGCGCGACGCCATCTCGACGTTCTGCGACGACCCCGACGAGGTCGAGGCGCGCGCGCTGCTGGCCTACTGCGTCGCCATCGGCAGCCACTTCCTCGCCGCGGACCACCCCCGGCGCACGCGATTGAAGGTCATCAACCACGCGGCCGACCTCATCCTCGACCAGGGGGCCCGTGGCCGCCTGAGGTGACGCAGGTCGCACCCCCGCCAGTCGTGCACCCGCGGCCGCCGGGCGAGCGACTCCCCGTCTGACGGCCGGCACAGAGTGGTCACACGTCCGACCTCAGGGTGACCTTGATGTCGGATGTGCGACCACTCTGGATCGGGCAGGGCCGCTCCCACGACTGGGGCGACCGCTCCACGGAACGTTAGATTGCAGAGGCGGATCGTCCCGCCGCAACGCCGCGCCCTGGAGGTGGACCTCGTGTCGTCCCTGCTCGTCCGCAACGTACGCCTCGTCCCGGTGACCCCGCCCGAGCTGGGCGGGCGTCATACGGCCTCTGCCGCAGGCGAGCTCGACTCAGGCCAGACCGTTGCCGCGCACGCGGGGTCCGAACCCGTCGACGTGCGTGTCGTCGACGGCGTCGTCACGCAGGTCGGGCCGGGGCTCGCGGACGACGGGTCCCCGGTGCTCGAGGGTGAGGGCCGCTGGGCGATCCCCGGGCTGTGGGACCAGCACGTCCACTCGGCGCAGGCCGGGCTGATGGCCCGCCGGCTCGACGTGTCGGGGACGGCCGGGCCCGAGGAGGTCACGGCCCGCGTGGCCGAGCACGTGCGGTCGCTGGACGAGCGGCCCGACGCCGACCGCACCTCCGTGGTGTCGGCGTGGGGGCACCGCAGCGCGACCTGGTCCCGGCCGGCCACCGTCGCCGAGCTCGACGCGGTCAGCGGCGAGCACCCCGTGGTCATCGTCAGCGGCGACGGGCACAACGGCTGGCTGAACTCCCTTGCGCTGCAACGACTCGGCGCCCCCGCGACCCAGCACGCGCTGGACGAGGACGACTGGTTCCCGGTGTTCGGGAGGTTGTCGGAGCTGACCGGGGACGACGACGTCGAGGGGGCGGTCGCCGACCTCGTCGCCGACGCGAACGCCCGCGGCGTCGTGGGGATCGTGGACTTCGAGTTCGGGGCGGGCTACGCGCGCTGGCCCGAGCGGGTCGCGGCCGGGCTGGACACGCTGCGGGTGCGGCCCGCCGTCTATCCCGAGCTGCTGGACGCGGTCCTCGAGGCGGGGCTGCGGACCGGTCAGGACCTCGCCGCGGGGCTGGTCACGATGGGCCCGCTCAAGATCATCTCGGACGGCTCGCTCAACACGCGCACGGCCTACTGCTGCGAGCCGTACGTCGACGCCGGGTCGCTCGAGTTCCCGCGCGGCAAGGTCAACTTCCCGCTCGACCGGCTCACGTCGCTGCTGTCGACCGCCCACGGCGCCGGGCTCGAGATCGCGCTGCACGCCATCGGCGACGCGGCCGTGGAGCCTCGGGGTGCGCGCCAGCGTGCAGCCGGCCCACCTGCTCGACGACCGCGACGTCACCGACGTGTGCTGGGGCGACCGGTCCGAGCGGTGCTTCGTGCTGCGGTCGTTCATCGACGCGGGGGTGGTGCTGCGGATGGGGTCGGACGCGCCGGTCTCGCCGCTGGACCCCTGGCTGGCGATGGCGGCGGCGGTCCACCGCAGCGCCGACGGACGCTCCGCCTGGCACCCCGAGCAGGCCATCACCCCGGCCGAAGCGCTGGGCGCGAGCACCGACGGGCAGGGCACGATCGGCGTCGGGTCGCGCGGGGACGTCGTGCTGCTCGACGCCGACCCGCTGGTGTCCGGTGGTGGTGGCGTCCAGGCGGCCGCACGGCTGCGGGACATGCGCGTCGCGGCCACCGTGGTCGCGGGCCGCGTGGTCCACGACGCCCGCTGACGCCGCCGCATGAGCAGTCGGCGTGGGCAGCCGGCATGGGGGCATGACCAATGGCTTGGCTTGCCACATACGACGCCTGGTGTCCCATGGCCCCGTTCGTGTCCTATGGGGCAAGTGTGACGACCCGGCTGTCACCCAGGCCCCACCGACCGGTCAGTCCCGACGGCTTCGCGCGTCGGGAACTGACCAGGCGGCGTGGGGGTCAGGCGTCGTCGTCGTTGTTGTCTTCGTCGTCGAGGAGGGCGGGGTCGCGGGCGACGCGGACCAGGGCGGCGGCGAGGTGGGCGAGGTCGTCGCCGTCGACCAGGCTCGCGAGCTGCTCGGGGTCGTCGGGCAGCCCCGCCGCGCGGGCGCCCTCGAGGGCCAGCCTGTCGAGGTAGGGGCGCACCTGGGGCCACACCGCCTGCACCTCGCGCAGGAAGATCGAGGCGCCCGCCGGACCGATCCCGTCGAAGGTCTGCAGGGCGTCCGCGATGCGGCGCGGGTCGCCGTCGGCCTCGTCGCGCAGCCGGCGCAGGTCACCACCCCACCGGTCGAGCAGCAGCGCGGCGGCGTCGTCGAGCCGGGTGGCGGTGCTCTCGTCATACCGGCGATAGCCCCGCGTCCGAGGACGTTCACGCGGTGCTGCCAGGTGCTCTCGCGCAGGTGCTCCGCGGTCCGCCACCCCTCGGCGAACAGCTCGCGCGCCGTGGCGACCGCGATGTCGGAGCGGATGCGCGTCGACAGCAGGAGACTCAGAACAAGCAGCTGCCACAGGGGAGCGGGCTTGTCCTGCAACGTGATTCCCGCGTCGGAGGCAAAGGTCGTCCCGTGCCGCTCGAGCAGCCGACGTGCGGTCTTCGCCTGCGTGCTTCTGCCCTTGGTCATGCGGGTCGCCTACCCCGGGCGGGGTTCGTCCATGCAGGGCCGAGGTGCGGGTGGGTGCGTCATATGCAACTTAGGGGTTGCGCATCGATGAGGCAAGTGCAATGCTGGAGTTGCACATCATTCACCGACACGAAAGAGTGATGACCATCACCACTGACCGCATCGAGCGCGAGACCCTCATCGCCGCACCGCAGGACCGTGTCTGGGCCATGGTCGCCCAGCCCGGCTGGTGGGTCGCCGACGAGGGCTCGCTGACCGACGAGGTCGCCGAGGAGGGACGTTCCGTCCTCGCCAAGAACAGCGCGTACGGCGAGTTCCCCGTGCGCGTCGAGAAGGTCGACCCCACGTCCTACCTCGCCTATCGCTGGGCCAGCGCCTTCCCGGGCGTGGAGCTCCGCGACGACAACAGCACCCTCGTGGAGTTCACGCTGACCCCCGAGGGGGACGGGACCCGGCTGCGCGTCGTCGAGAGCGGCTTCGGCTCGCTCGCCGGCGCCACCGAGCAGATCGACCAGGCCCAGCAGCAGAATGCCGACGGCTGGATCGAGGTCCTGGACAGCTTCCGCTCGCGCGTCGAGAAGGCCGCCGCGTGACCGAGCAGGCACCGCTCGACGACGGTGGGGCGGACAGCGTGCTCGTCGCGCTGGCCGACCCCACCCGCCGCCGACTGCTCGACCTGGTGGGCTCGCTCGGCGAAGCCACCGCGACCACCCTCGCCGCGCAGGTCTCCGTGACCCGCCAGGCCGTGGTCAAGCACCTCACCGTCCTCGACCAGGCCGGCCTGGTGACCGGTCGGCGCGTCGGCCGAGAGGTGCGCTACTCCGTACGCCCCGAGACGCTCGACGCCACCGCCAGCCGGCTCGCGGCCCTCGCCTCCGACTGGGACACGCGCCTGGCCAGGCTCAAGGAGCAGGCCGAGGCCCGCTAGGCCCTCTGCACCCTTCCGCACCCGGCGATCCCTCATGGGTCGTCCGGCGCCTTCGCCGACCCTCGGGCCGGACCCGTCCACCACTCGCGTGGGCCACCCACTCCTGCCCTAGGACGCCCCATGTCTGCCCCAGCACGCCCTCATGCCTTCACCCGCCGCCAGTCGCTCGTCCTGCTCGTCCTGCTGGGCGCGGGATTCCTGCTCGCGCTCGACTTCTCCATCCTCAACGTGGCCCTGCCCGAGATCGGCGCCGGCGTCGGTCTGAGCAACGCCGACCTGCCCTGGATCGCCGCCGCCTACGCCCTCCCGGCCGCCGGCTTCACCCTGCTCTTCGGCCGGCTCGCAGACCTGCTCGGCCGACGCCGGGTGTTCCTCGGCGGCATGGTCCTGCTGATCTGCGCCTCCGCCCTCGGTGGCCTCGCGACCACCCCGGAGGTCCTGCTCACGGCCCGCGTGCTCCAGGGGCTCGCCGCCGCCATGTCCACCCCCGCAGCGTTGTCGCTGCTCACCACCGAGTTCGACGAGGGCGCCGCCCGCGACCGCGTGCTCGGCTTCAACGGCGCCATCCTGTCCGGCGGCTTCACCGTGGGCGCCCTGGTCGGGGGTGCGCTGGTGAGCCTGATCAGCTGGCGCGCGGCGTTCCTCATCAACCTGCCCGTGGCGCTCGCCATCCTCGTCCTCACGCCCGGTCTCGTTGCCGCATCACGGGTGCCCCACCGCCCGGTGCTGGACGTGCCCGGAGCACTGACCGTCACCGGCGGGCTGCTCGCCGGCGTCTACGCGATCATCGAGCAGGACTGGCGCTGGGGCCTGGCCGGCATCCTGCTGCTCGCGGCGTTCGTCGTCGTCGAGCTGCGCGCCACCGCCCCGCTCGTGCCGCTGCGGATCCTGCGCCGACCCCCTGTGCGGTGGGGCAACGGCGCCGGCATGGTCACCTTCTCCATGGAGACGGCCGCGATCTTCCTCATGACGATCTACGTCCAGCAGTCGATCGGGCTGTCCCCGGTCATCACGGGCCTGGTCTTCGGCATACCGGGCCTGGCCGCGGTGAGCGCCGGCATCCTCGCCGGCCGCTTCCTCGGCGCGTTCGGCACCCGTCGCGTCCTCGTCACCGGGATGGTCGTCCAGGGGGTCGCCACCCTGCCCCTGGCCTTCGTCGGAACCGACCGCACGGCCCTCCTCCTCATCGTCCCCGCGCTCCTCGTGGGCTTCTTCGGGCACGTGACGGCGATCGTCGCCTACACCGTCGCCGGCACCTCCGGGCTCCCCGACGACCAGCAGGGCCTGGCCACCGGCCTCACCTCTATGACCCAGCAGGTGGCGATCACGGTGGGCATCCCGATCCTCGGCTCCCTCGCCGCCACCCAGGCGACCTCGCAGTCGGGCCTGCGGCTGGCGCTCGTCGTCGACGCCGCCGTCGTCGTGGTCGGCGCCGGCCTGGTCTGGCACGGGCTGCGACCCCGCACCCTCACCACGAACGGCCCGTCTGCCCCGGCCCAGCCCGCCGACCCCTACGTGCACGTCTCGACCGAAGGACTGTCATGAACAACATCAGCCTGTGGATCATCATCTCGTTCCTCTCGACCGGTCTGGTCGTCGACGGTCACCGAAGGCTCGGCAGCTCGCCCGTCGCCTATGCAGCGCTCGCCCGTGCGTCGGGCGGTGCTGCGGGTGCTGCCTCTGGCGGTGCCGCGGGTGCTGCCTCGGGCAGCCTGGGCGCTCGGTATCTCTCCCACGGCGCCTACCGCAACGTCGGTGCCCTCCAGCTGGTCGCCGCCGTCGGCCTGATGGTCCCCGGCCTGCTCCGCACCGCCACCCTGCTCGTGCCCCTGTCCGCCTGCGGCGTCATCGCGCTGCTCCTGTGGTCCACCGACGTCCGCGACCTCGGCGGCGATCACCGCCGGGGCGTCAGCGTCGTGGTCGCGATCGCCGCGGCGGCCTTCGTGGCCTACGGACGGTTCGGGACCTGGGCCCTGTGAGGCGTCGTCGACGGGCAGGCCCTCGCCAGGTCCTCGGGCCCGGTGGCGGGCGAGGGGGTCGTGACTACAGTTGAGGGATGGGCGAGTTCACGTGGGGTGACCTCTTCGGCAGCCTGGCCCTCCTCGGGTCGCTGCTCGGGTGGCTGCTGAGCCGCCGCTCGGCCAAGGCGGCGTCCCTCGCCGCCGCCCGAGCGGAGGAGCGCGCCGAGCGGTCGGCCGACTCCGCCGAGCGATCCGCCCTCGCGCAGGAGCGGCTGTCGCGCCTCTTCGAGACCTACCTGAACCATCAGGACCGCCTCGGGGTCGGGGCCGCGCAGCCAGGGCCCAGGCGCCGGGCGATCCTCGGGGGAGCACCGCGACCTCGAGGCGCCCGCTGGACGCTGGACCGCGACCCCGGGGGTCGGGCGACGCTCACCAACCTCGGTGACACCGCCCGCCACGTGCGCCTGCGCGGCGAGGCGACGTCGACCTTCGAGGCGCCGGAGCCCCTGGACGTGCTTGGCCAGGGCGAGAGCGCGACCGTCGTCGCGGTCGGGGACTGGCAGGCCGGGACGCCCACCCTCGTGGTCACCTGGGAGGACGAGGACGGGGATCAGCAGGTATGGCGCCGCGTCCTGCCATGACGCCGGCTGCGGCATACGGCGCTCAGCTGAGGATGTCCTTGCGCCGGAACCACCAGTAGGCCAGCGCGATCGTGACCACGCCGTAGATCAGCGACCACAACGCGCTGAGCTGGATGTCGGTCCAGCCGATGTCGGGGGACAGGGCGCGGACCCAGGCGCGGGAGTAGTGCATCGGCAGGGCGTGGCGCAGGTCGCCGAGCTGCTCGATGGTGTCGAGGATCGACGCGACGATCGTCACGAGCACCGCGCCGCCGACGGCGCCGAGCGGTGCGTCGTTGAGGGTGCCGATGAGCAGGGCGATGCCGATGACCTGGACCAGGTTGATCGCCACGACGGCGGCAGCCAGCGCGAGGCGGGGCAGGAACTCCGCCCACTCCAGGCTCGTGCCGACGGGGCTCGAGTAGGACGTCCACCCGTAGGCGACCCCGCCGACCAGCAGCGCCCACACGGGCAGCAGGAACGCCGCCAGGACGGTCGACCCCAGGGCGACGACGAGCTTGCTGGTCAGCAGCCGCGCACGACTGACCGGCGCGACGAGCAGGTAGCGCAGGGAGGACCAGGACGCCTCGGACGGCACGGCGTCCCCGGCGAACAGCGCCGCGAGGATGACGAGCAGGAAGTCGCTGGACGCGAACAGGCAGAAGACCGCGAAGTTGGCGCCGCCCTCACGCGCCAGGTCGACGAATCGGCCGCCGCCCGAGCCGTCGTCGCCGAGGGAGAAGGCGCCGACCAGGATGAGCGGGAGCGCCAGCAGCAGGCCGAACCCCCACGCCGTGCGGCGCCGCCCGATCTGCCGGCCCAGCTCGACGCGCCACCGCAGCGGCTTGGCGCGACGGGCGCCGTCGGACCTCCGCTGCTCGCCCCCGCGCTCGGTGCCGTCGGTGCCGTCGGTGCCGTCGGTGCCGTCGGTGCGATCGGTGCGCGGCGTGCGCGCGGTGCTGGGGGTCATCGGGCACGCACCTGGCGCAGGCTGTCCATCCGAGTCCTTCCGTCAGGATCATCGAGATCGTCGGCGCGGTCGGGACCGTCGTCGCCGCCGCCGGTGGCGGGACCGTCGCCACCGATCACGCCGAGGAAGACCTCCTCGAGCCGGCGCCGCGGCACGACGGAGTCGACGTCGCCGCCCGCCTGGACGACGGCAGAGACGATGGCCCCCCGGCTCGCGTCGCTGACGAGGGTGAGCGTGCGCGCGTGGCGGTCGAGGCTCAGCTCGTGCAGCGACGGGCCGAGCGGCCCGGTGTGCAGGGCGTGCTCCACCGCGGCGGGGTCGCAGTCCGGGCCGAGGGTGACCACGGTCGTGCCGTCCCCGCTGGTCAGGTCGGCGACCGAGCCGGAGGTGATGACGCGGCCGCGGTTCATGACGACGACGTGCGTGCAGGTCTGCTCGACCTCCGAGAGCAGGTGGCTCGACACGACGACGGTGCGACCCGTGCTCGCGTAGTCCCGCAGGATCGGCCGCATCGCGGCGATCTGGGGCGGGTCCAGGCCGTTGGTCGGCTCGTCGAGGAGCAGCACCTCGGGGCGGCCGAGCATGGCCTGCGCGATGCCGAGCCGCTGGCGCATGCCCTGGCTGTAGGTGCGGACGGGTCGGTCCACCGCACCCCCGAGCGCGGCGACCTCCAGCGCCTCGTCGACGTGGGCGTCGGCGGGGTCACGGCCGGTCGCCCGCCAGTAGGCGTCGAGGTTCTGCCGACCCGTCAGGTGCGGCAGGAACCCGGGCCCCTCGATGAGCGCCCCGACCCGGCCCAGCACGGGGGAGCCCGCGTGCACGGGCTGCCCGAGCACGTGCACCGCCCCCGAGTCGGCCCGGATGAGACCGACGAGCATGCGCATCGTGGTCGTCTTGCCTGCGCCGTTGGGCCCGAGCAGCCCGACGACCTGACCGGCCTCGGCCCGCCAGGACACGTCGTCGACGGCCCGGTGCCCGTCCTTGTAGGTCTTGACCAGGTGCTCCACGACCAGCGGCACCTCGGCGTCCTCGGCCCGCGTGTCCCGGCGGTCCCCGCGTCGGCGGCGCCAGACGGCGATGCCGGCCAGGGCCGAGATGGCGAGCAGGAGAGCGGCGAGTCCGGCTGCGGCCCAGACGACCTCACGGTCCACCGACCGTATGCCGTCCCCGCCGGCCTGCGGATCGGTGACGGCCTGGGCCGGGACCGAGGGCAGGACGAGGCTGCTGTCGGCGAGGCTCACGGCGTAGGCGCGGGCGTCCGTGGGCACCGCGAACCCGGCGTCGGTGGCGGACACGAGCACCCGCCACCGCGAGCCCTGAGCCATCGCATAGGTCCCGGCCGGCAGCGGGACGTCGACGTCGACCGGGGTGCCGGGCGTCGTGGTGATGCGGACGGGGACGACCTGGCTGCGGGGCGACACGGGACCGGACGGGGTGACGCGCCACAGCGAGACGAACAGCGTCGCGTCACGCGCGGTGGAGGTCACGCGCAGGCGGACGCGCGGCGCGCCGACGACATCGACCCGGTCCTCGAGCGGGACGGTGTCGAAGGCCGCGTGCTGTCCCGGCAGGGCGGCGATCGAATACCCCGCGGCCGCAGCGAGATCCAGCCCACCGTTCCCGCTCGAGCCGCCGGAACCCCCGGATCCACCGGACCCGTTCGAGCTGCCGGATCCACCGGACCCGTTCGAGCCGCCGCTGCCCGAGCCGCCGCTGCTGCCCGAACCGCCAGTCGTCCCACCGCTGCCCGAGCTCGCGTTGCTGTCCGAGCCCCCTGAGCCGCCATCGCTCTCGGCGCCCCCCGAGGCGCTGCCGCCGGACGTGCCGGCCCCGAGCGCCCCACCGAGAGCGCCGAGGTTGCTCATGGCGGCGGGGTCGCCTCCGGGTGGTGAGAGCAGGCGCACCGGGCGCGCGGGGGAGCTGTTCGACCCGTTCCCGTTGCCGGGGGCCTGTCCGGTGGCCGGCGCCAGCGTCACGCGGGTCGCGTCGGGCGGAGCCTGGTCGAGGCGCGGCGGCCTCGTGAGCGTGACCTCGCGCTCGCCGCCCTGGGCGGCCAGGGGAGCGCTGAAGGCGGGGAGCGGCATACCGGCCCGAGGGTCTGCTCCGGCCTGCTGGCGTCCCTGGTCGGTGAGGTAGCGCTGGAACCACGGCAGCAGGGTCGTGGCGTCGCTCGGCTCGGCGCCGCCGTCGTGGCCTCCGTCGAACCAGCGGACCGCGACGGGGGTGCCGTTCGCGGCGAGCTGCTGCGCGGTCTCGTCCGCCTCGCCGAGCCCCACGAACGAGTCGCGCATCCCCTGCACCAGCAGCGTCGGTGCGGTGACCTTGCCGGTCACGGCGACCGGGCCGTGGCGACGCAGGACCTGCTCGAGAGCGGGCGAGGGCCGGCCCGTCTTGGCTGCGTCCAGGAACAGGCGGCAGATGGTCGGGTCGAAGCGACCGCACAAGGCGGTGTCCGGTCCGAGCGGCGCGTTCGTGGCGCCCGTCGGCCGGGCCTGCCCGATCGCGGACGAGAAGAAGATCGAGGCCCAGCGACGCTTGAGCACGCCTGGCGCCGAGCCCACCCCGCCCGGGACGAAGGTCTCGGACAGGTCGTTCCAGGTGATGCCTGCGACGGCGGCGTCGACGCGCCGGTCGGTGCCGGCGAGCATGACGCCGAGCGCGCCGCCGTAGGATCCGCCGGCCACGCCCACGCGGGGGTCCTTGGCGACGTCGAGCTGCACGTCGGCCCGGCCCGCGAGGGTGTCGAGCAGCCGTGACGCGTCGGCGACCTCGTAGTCCGGGTCGTCCAGGTGGATGCGGCCGCCCGAGGCGCCGAACCCGCGTGCGGTGTAGGCGAGGGTGACATAGCCCTGGCCGGCCAGCTCGCGGGCGCGCTCCATGAGGTCGGCCTTGCTGCCACCGAAACCGTGCGCGAGCAGCACCGCCGGGTGTCGTCCGGTCGAGGTCGGCGCCACGACCGTGGCGTCGAGGGTCACCGTGGAACCGTCCGGCTCCGCCTTGACCGGGACGCGCAGCGCCTCCTCACGAACCTCGGCGGAGACGCGCTGCACCGGCGCCGACATCGACGCCGACGCCGAGGCCGGCACCGAGATCGCAGGGGTCATCGCCAGGGCAGTGGTGAGCACCGCCATCGCGGCCAGCCTGCGTCTCATCGTCACCTTTCGAGAGGCGGAGCAGGGTCGGTGGTGCAGGTCGTCGGGCTCGTGGATCGGGACGTCCCGCGCGTCACGAGACACCCAGTGTCCTACGCGGCACGTCCACGAACCCGCCTTGTCAGCTCAGGCCACCGTCGACGCCAAGGCCTCGAGGTCTGCCCGTATCCGTGCGATCACGGCGATGGGGTCCGCGGACTCCGACCGCACCTCTTTCATGAGCAGATCGCGCGCGAGGGTCGAGGCGGGCACTCCACGTGCCGCGGCCATGGTGAGGAGGGCCTCCAGCTCGTCTGCGTTGAGGCGCACCTGCAGCGTCCTGGATCGACCGTGGCCGCGCCGCGTCGTGGTGCCAGGACGCAGCTCGGCATCTGGGTGCGCCTCCGACGCCTCGGCTTCGGCGGTGATGAGGTCGTCAATCTTCATCGACCTCCTCCTCTCGGTATCGACGCTGGTCCGTCCCGTTCGATGGCCACGCGTTCACGCCCCAGGTGACCTCACCGTCTGGCAGCAGGATGACGGTGATCAGCATCTTGCGGTTGGAAGACCATCCAACTATGCGGATCGTCCGGCCTGATTGGGACGAGGGGTCGGGGTCGAGGACAAGGCGGTTGGGGTCGTTGACCGCCTCGTTGGCGAGCGCGGGCGTCAAGCCGTGCTTGGCGATGTAGCTGCCGCGATGGCGCCAGTCAGGCGGGCCGTCCGTAGCCCCATTGTAGTGCACGCGCATTACACTCGGCCACCCCTGTCAGACGATGCCGGACGCATCACGATCAGGCGGTCTCGTCGCGGCGGGGGAGCGTCGCGCGGCGGGGTGGTGCCAGGTCGAGCTCGGGCCGGTGGACGTCCTCGTCGAGCGCGTCGAGCAGCTCGGCCGACGTCAGAGGCCGGGCCGCCGTCTCGACGACGTCGACGGTGGGTGGGGCCGTCGACACCAGCTCCAGCTCGTGCATGCGGCGTGCCGTCACGAGGACGCGTGACTCGAGCGTGCCCACCATCGCGTTGTAGGCCTCGACCGAGCGCGACAGCTGGGCCCCGAGCCGGGTGGTGTGGCCGGCCAGGGTGCCGATGCGGGAGTAGAGCTCCTTGCCGAGCGCGAGCAGCTGGGCGGCATTGGTGGCCAGGGCGTCCTGCTGCCAGGTGAACGCGACCGTGCGGAGCAGCGCGAGCAGCGTCGCCGGCGAGGCGAGCACGACGTGCCGGGCGAGTGCGTCGTCATACAGCGTCGGGTCGTGCGCGAGACCGGCCGCCAGCACGGCGTCGGACGGCACGAAGCACACGACCATCTCGGGCGTGGTGGGGAAGGCGGTCCAGTAGGCCTTGGCGGCGAGCGTGTCGACGTGCCCCCGCAGGGCCCCGGCGTGGGCCCGCAGGTGGGCGGCGCGCTGGGTCTCGTCGAGGCCCTCGGCCTGCGCGGCGAGGAACCGCGTCAGGGGGGCCTTGGCGTCGATGACCAGCACCTTGCCGCCGGGGAGCCGGACGACCGCGTCGGGGCGCACCGCGGCGTCGTGCTCGCTCACCGCGCTCACCTGCTCGTCGAAGTCGCAGCGCGCCAGCAGGCCGGCGTGCTCGAGCAGGCGGCGCAGCTGCGCCTCGCCCCATGCTCCGCGCACGCTGCTGGACTGCAGCGAACCCGCGAGGGATGCCGTCTGTTCGCGCAGGGCCGCGGTCGTCGCGGACACCTCCTCGAGACGGCTGCCGAGGGCGCCATACTGCTGCTGCCTGTCGCGCTCGAGGGTCCCGACCGTCCGCTCCATGCGGGAGAGGGCCTCGCGCATCGGCCCCAGCGTCGCCGAGGTCTGCGAGTCCTCCGCGACCGTCGTCTCCAGGTCGAGGCAGCGCTCGCGCAGCAGGTCGCGCTCCGCCGTCACGCCGGCGAGCGCGGTGCGATCAGCCACGCCGGACCCCCGCAGCGCCAGCCAGGTGACCAGCGTGCCGAGGGCGATCCCGACGAGGAGCCCGATGACCAGGTTCACGTCCATGGCTGCAGCAAAGCACCCACCACCGACAGACCCCTGCCGCCCCGCCGCCGCCACTGCCCGAAGCCGCGGCGACCAGGAGTGACGGCGCGAGCCACTAGACTCGCCTCCCGTGGCTCTTACTATCGGGATCGTCGGTCTGCCCAACGTCGGCAAGTCGACCATGTTCAACGCCCTGACCAAGAACAACGTGCTCGCCGCGAACTACCCCTTCGCGACCATCGAGCCCAACGTGGGCGTGGTCCCGCTGCCGGACCCCCGGCTCAAGGTGCTCGCGGGGGTGTTCGGCTCGGAGCGGATCCTGCCGGCCACCGTGTCCTTCGTCGACATCGCCGGCATCGTGCGCGGCGCGTCCGAGGGTGAGGGTCTGGGCAACAAGTTCCTCGCCAACATCCGCGAGTCCGACGCGATCTGCCAGGTCATCCGCGCGTTCAACGACGACGACGTCGTGCACGTCGACGGCAAGGTCTCGCCCGCCAGCGACATCGAGACCATCAACACCGAGCTGATCCTGGCCGACCTGCAGACTCTGGAGCGGGCGATCCCGCGCCTGGAGAAGGAAGTCAAGGGCAAGAAAACGGACAAGGCGATCCTCGACAACGCCCTGGCCGCGCAGAAGGTCCTCGAGGCAGGCGACACCCTCTTCGCCCGCGGCGAGGCCGCCGGCGTCGACTTGGCCGCGATCAAGGAGCTGTTCCTGCTCACGACCAAGCCCTTCCTCTACGTCTTCAACGTCGACGAGGACCAGCTGACCGACACCGAGCTGCAGTCGTCGCTGCAGGAGCTCGTGGCCCCCGCCGACGCGATCTTCCTCAACGCCAAGCTCGAGATGGATCTCGCCGAGCTCGACGAGGAGGAGGCGGCCGAGCTGCTGGAGTCCGTCGGTGTCACGGAGGCGGGCCTGGAGCAGCTGGCGCACAAGGGATTTCACACGCTCGGGCTGCAGACCTACCTCACGGCCGGGCCCAAGGAGTCGCGGGCCTGGACGATCCGCACGGGCTGGACCGCCCCGCAGGCCGCCGGCGTCATCCATACGGACTTCGAGCGCGGCTTCATCAAGGCCGAGGTCGTGTCGTATGACGACCTGGTCGCCACGGGGTCGATGCAGAAGGCCAAGGAGGCCGGCAAGGTGCGCATCGAGGGCAAGGACTACGTCATGAACGACGGCGACGTCGTCGAGTTCCGCTTCAACGTCTAACGTCTGCCAGTAGCCGAGATATCGGTAGTCCGGGGGGGATGGCTTGCCACGCTGTCCTCGTCGCTTGATGTTGGCCGCGGGCCGCGTCTGCTACGGTGATACCAATCGACCCCCTCCCAAGCCTCTCCAAGAAGCTCAAATGGGAGGGGCCTCTTTCTTTCCAGGGTGCCCCATGAAGCCGTCGCTGTCCTGGGACGAGCAGGTCGCCCTCTTGGTCAGCCGGGGCCTGGCCGTCCCCGATGCCACCAAGTGCGCCCGGTTCCTCGCAGCGGCGAACTACTACCGGTTCTCCGGCTACGCCCGGTACTTCCAGAAGGCTCCTCACCTCGGCGACGACGGCTTCCGGCCCGGCTGCACGTTCGAGGAGATCCGTGCTGTCTACGACGCCGACGAGGCGCTGCGCACCGCGCTCGTCCGGCCACTGGCCCGCGTCGAACTCATGCTCCGATCGCACACCGCCCGGGTCATCGCCGACGAGCACGGACCGTACGGCCGGTACCTCGAGGCCGACTTCTACACCGACGTCGGTGATCGCGAGCCGACCGTCGAGTCTTGCCTGCGCGACATCGAGCGCAGCCGGGACCGCCACATCCTGCGCTACCGGGGCGCTGGCGGCGACAGCGCTGACTTCAGCGAATTACCGGTGTGGTCGGCGGTCGAGGCCTGGTCGTTCGGCACGCTGTCCAAGGCGATCGAGCGAGGAGCCGGCGGCACGCTGGCCGACTCCGTTGCCACTAGCATCGGCGTCGCCAAGGCGGGCTTCGCCTATCGGGTGAAGGCCCTGGTCTACTTGCGCAACCGGTGCGCCCACCACAGCCGGCTGTGGCACCACTCCGTCATCGACGCCGGCCCGACGCCGAACAACGTGAGGAAGAAGGCGAAGAGAGAGGCCGGGCAGTTCGAGCCTCGGTCTGTGCTCGACGTCATCGCCTCCCTCGACGACATGACCGCCCGCGGCGGTGTCGCCGGCCCTCTGCTCCCGAAGCTCGCGGCCGAGCATGACCGGGCCTCGGAGTTCATGCAGGGCCTGGCCAAGCCGCAGAGTCCTCGCGACCACGCACGTGACACGCCAAGATGATCTGCTGAAGCGCGCGTGCGCGAATCATGTGTCATACTGAAGTTGCTGTCCCTGCCGAATCCGCGGCTCTGGACGCGGATTCAGGAGGTCCACGATGATTCCACTCTCACCCGCCGAGGCGCTCGGCAGTCACGCATCCGGGGTCCGCGATGTGCTCGTCGAGGTCGTTCGCTCTGTGCACGGCAGGTTTGCCGAGGCACACCTGGTGTCGGAGTCGCGGTACGCGATTGACTTCGGTAGCCAGTGGCGCGATCTGCTCGCCGATGCCAACGAGGCACTGGTTGACCGGGGCTTCCAGTCGCAAAAGTTTCGGCCGGCTGGATACAAGCTCCCCGTCGTCAATGACTGCTTGATCTACGTCTGGCGCATCCCGGACTGCGCTGACCCCGGTGACTTCGCGTCGAGTACGACGAAGAAGAACGGCTTCTCTGCTCAGCCGCCCGACCCCACCTTGTTCGATCCCGTCATCGGAGACGAGCCAGTCGAGCCCGAGCAGCCCGGGCTCGAGCGCGTGGTGCGAGCCGCCGGTGAGGTGATGCCGGTGGTGCTCGTTATCGTCCACTCCTCTCCCCGGCAGCTGCAGTCGATCGAATGGGCCGTCGCTGAGCTCGACGAGACGACCGGCAAGGTCAAGCGCCACGGCCAGGAAGCCATGTGGGAGCCGGAGCTCGTCGAGGCCGACGCGGCATCGGCTGGCGAGTCGTTCGACAGCGGCACCCCGGTGCCGCCTGGTATCGAGCCGCGAGAGCAGGAAGGCATAGACCCGGATGCGTGATGACACTCCGAGCCTGTTCGACGTCTCGGGCTCTGGGCAGACGCACGGACGCTTCGAGCCGGCGCGGCTGACCCAGGCCCGCGTCCGCCGCTCTGTGACCAAGACCGATCTGGCCGCTGAGGTGGGCGTCTCCGCCGCCGCAATCGGTCAGTACGAGGCCGGCGTCAACTCACCGCGCCCCGATGTCCTCGACCGCCTGGCAAAGGCGCTCGACGTCCGTCCTGGGTTCTTCGGCGTCGGACGCCCCCTGGCGCGCATCGACATGGTCAACGCTCACTTCCGGAGCCTGCGGACGGCCAAGGTGAGCGACCGTCAGAAGGCGTTGGCCACGGTCGCGCTGGTGTGGGAGCTGACGTTCGCGCTCGAACGGCACGTGAAGCTCCCTGAGGTCGACCTCCCGGAGGTCCATCCCGGCACCGCTCCCGCAGAAGCGGCCGCTCTGCTGCGCCGTCACTGGGGTCTGCCCGATGGTCCGGTCAAGCACCTGGTCGCCACGGCCGAGTCCCGAGGCATTGTGGTCGCCGTGCGACCTCTCGCCGAGATCGACACCGTCGATGCCTTCTCCGTCGTCATCGTCGACCGACCGATCATCATCACGACCCCGCGTCGGACTGAGAACGTGTTCAGGCATCGGTTCTCGATCGCGCACGAGGTCGGACACCTGCTGCTGCATGCCGATACCGCCGAGCACAGTGCTGCCATCGAGAAGGAAGCGGACGAGTTCGCCGCGGCCTTCCTCACTCCGGCTGCGTCCATGGACGCAGCCCTGCCGCAGCGGCTCGATCTCGCTGCCCTCGACCGCCTCGGCAGGACATGGGGGGTCTCACCGACCTCCCTGATCCGTCGGATGGTCGAGCGCGGGCGCACCACCGAGTCCTCGGCGCGGCGTGCCTACCAGCGGCTGTCGGCTGTCTACGACTCCAAGGCCGACCCGACCAGCGCCTATCCCGGCGAGGTGCCAACGCTGCTGAGGAAGGCCGCTGACCTCGCCGGTGACCACGGCGCGCCCGTACCGGCGCTTGCCGAAGCGTTGAAGATCAGCCCCTACCTGGTGCGCGACCTGCTGGGCGATGCCGACGAGCGCCCAGTGCTCCGCCTCGTCGGCAGTGACTGACCCTCCGGTCCCGCCGGATGGGGGCTGACTTGCCCAGGCCCGGCTTTGCCTCTCATCACCAACCAACGAAGGACCTTCATCGATGGCCTATCCCACCCTTGCGCTCCACCTGCTCATCTCGGCACCGGGAGACGTGCCCGTCCAGGACATGGCGACCATCCGCAAGACGATCAGCCAGTGGAACCTCAACCTCGGCCGCGTCGTCGCCCTCACCGTGCTGCCCGTGTCCTGGACCGAGCACGCGGTCGCCGAGTTCGGGGACCGCCCTCAGGCCATCCTCAACGACCAGATCGTTGAGGAGGCGGACTTCGCTGTCGCTCTCTTCTACGACCGCCTGGGCACTCCGACCGGTGAGGCAGATTCGGGTACGGCCGAAGAGATCAAGGTCCTCGTCGAGGCTGGCAAGTCGGTGGCGGTACTGGTGAATGCGTCCGCCAGACCGCCTCTCGGTGGTTCAGCCCTTGAAGAGCGGAAGCGCCTGACCGAGTACCTGACTGACCTGCGTAAGACCGCCCTCGTCTTCGAGTATGCCAACGAGGGCGACCTCATTAGCCACCTCAACAACTTCCTGAGCAGGGCTACTGCGCAGTTCCAACAGTCCGTCGAAGCCTCTAAAGATGAGGAACCGGCAGGGCCGGACCCCTCGGAAGGCGTGTGGCCGCGAGCCGAGGTTCGCGAGAGCGTGAAGACGGACAACAAGGGTCGGCTGAAGACCCAGCGGCACTGGTCGCTCGTGCTTCACAACACCTCGCGGGGACCGGCGTCCGACGTGGACTTCCAGTTCCTGGACCTGCCGGAGAATGCGATGTTCCGCGTGCATCGCGAGGAGGGTCCGCTCGGAACCATCCCGCCAGGTCAGGAAGCACGGTTCCCTCTGCTGCTCGCCATGGGGTCGCCAGACGCAGTCGATTGCGTGGTCACGTGGACCGACGCCTCGGGAAACGCCAGGGAGACGAGGGCAACAGTCCGAACCTGACGTTCCTAACCGTGGCGACGTGGTCGAGTTCCGGTTTAACGTCTAGCGTTAATGACGCTTCGCGTTATATGCTGGTCTCGTGATCAGATCGTTCGGGAGCAAGGATACCGAACGCATCTGGCACGAGCAGTACGTCAAGCGCGTCGACCGGACGGTGCTGCGGGCGACCCTGCGGAAGCTCGAGCTGATCCATGCGGCGAAGGATGTCGAGGACCTCCGGGTCCCGCCGGGGAACCGCTTGTAGCTTCTGGTCGGCGATCGTCGCGGACAGCACGGCATCCGCGTGAACGCGCAATGGCGACTCTGCTTCGTCTGGAGAGATGGAGGTGCAGAAGATGTCGAACTCGTCGACTACCACTGAGGCGGACTTGATTCAGCCGATCCACCCGGGAGAGATCCTGATGGAGGACTTCATCGAGGGCTTCGGGATCACGCAGAACAAGCTGGCCGTGTCCATCGGTGTGCCGCCGCGACGGATCAACGAGATCGTGCACGGCAAGCGAGGGATCACGGCTGACACGGCCATTCGTCTGGCGCGGTACTTCGGGACGTCAGAGGAGCTCTGGATGAACCTGCAGTCGAACTACGAGCTGCGGCTCGAGCGGCGGGCGCTGCGCGACAAGGTCGCTGCGATCACGCCGTTGCATGTCGCATGACCGGGCATCTCGTCGCGATCTCCGGTCTTCCCGGCGTCGGAAAGACAAGGGCTGCCGAGATCGCCGCCGCGAGCACAGGCTCGATGCATCTGTCCATCGACGCCACGGCAACGCGGACTGCGGATGAAGTCGCAGACGCACTCACCGCGCGCCTCGGCGCAAGACGAGGCCCGTCTCGCTGATGGTTCTCTGTACCGAAACGCGGTGGAATTCCGGTTCGACGTGAAGTTCAGATGGAGACCGTCATGCTCCCGAATCCCCATGTGGTGCGCCGAGGCGCCGGAACGCCGGTGCTGTTCATCCACGGCAACGGAGTCGATCATCGGCTGCTGAGCGATCTCGACGACGTCTTCGCCAGTGATGACGGGGATGGGTGGGAGCGCATCTATGTCGACCTTCCTGGGTTCGGGCAGACCCCGCCGCTGATCGGGCGGGGCGGCCTGCCTGACGTTGCGGATTGGCTTGACGAGCTGACCTCCGAGCTGATCGGTTCCTCGTCGTTCGCCGTCGTCGCGAACTCGCTGGGGGGTCTGCTCGCGAGGGACCTGGTGGCGCGCCGACCGGCGCAATGCCTCGGGATGGCCCTCCTGGCACCGGTCGTCGATCCCGCGCACGAGCGCCGGACGGTGCCCGAGCGGTGCGTGCTCGTCGAGGACCACGATCTCCTGGCCTCGATCGCACCTGCGGACGCCGTGACGTACGCAGAAATGGCCGTCCTGCAGAGTCGCGAGAACTGGCTCCGGTTCCAGCGAGCCGCACTCCCTGGAATCACTGCGGCCGACGACGACGCGATGCGTCGCATCGGCGATCTCTACGACCTCCCGCATTCGAACGAGGACAGGCTTGTGCTGGACCGCCCCGTGCTTGTCGTCGCGGGCAAGCAGGACCACATCGTCGGCTACGAGGATCAAGACGCGCTGTCGAGGCGGTTCCCTCGATCGACGTATGCGGCGCTCGACGGTGCCGGGCATAACGTCCATCTCGATCAACCGGAACTGGTCCGTGCTCTCCTGCGTGAGTGGAGGAGCGCGGTGACCATGGAAGCAGCGATCGCGTAGCGCAAGCTCGGCCCGTTGAGGATCGGCAGCCACGAGGGGTAGTTGAACACGTCATGTTCCGGAGCGACGCGACGTCGTCGAGTTCCGTTTCAACGTGTAGGCCAAAGGGCCAGCCTGGAAGCCTGGCTCCGCCCCCAGCCCGCCGGCTCCCTCGTTCGCTTCCTCGGCCCTCAGGCCGCCCCCGCCACTCCCGGCCTGCCCGTAGCACGTGCGCTACGCTCGGTGGTATGAGCGCGATCGAGCCTCCTGCGGAGAGCCTGTCGCAGCGTGAGCTGCGCAACGAGTCCGGGCGTGTGCTGCGGGCGGTGAGCGAGGGCCACTCCTTCGTCCTGACCAACAGCGGGGTTCCCGTGGGCCGGATCGTCCCGCTCGACAGGCCTCTTCCAGCGCTGCCGATCGCGCGCCCGGCGCGTCGCACCGGAGGGTGGACGGCGTTGGCGATCGAGCGCAGGAGTGGCGCCCGGAGCCTCGCCGAGCCCCTCGACGACCTTCGCGAGGATCGGTTGTGACCTCGAGCGGGGTCGTCTACGTCGACACGTCCGCTCTCGCGGCACTGCTCATCGACCAGCCAGAGAGTGCTGCGCTCCTGGACTGGCTCGACTCGACGGCAGCCGAGCTCGTCTCGAGCGACCTGCTGGAGACGGAGCTGCGCCGGGTCGCGGTCCGCGAGGGGCTCGACCAGTCAGACGTGACGCGACTCCTCGACGGCGTCGCCCTCGCAGCCCTCGATCGAGCCGTCTATCGAGGTGCCGGCTACCTGCCCATGCCCTACCTGCGGACCCTGGATGCCTTGCACCTCGAGGCGGCCATCCGGCTCGATGCCTCGGCGGTCCTCACCTACGACCGCAGGCTCGGCGAGGCGGCCAGGGCTGCCGGCCTGGACGTGATCGCCCCGGCTGGGCCCCCCGGCGCGCCGCCCCGCCCAGCCTGAGGGTCAGAGAGTCCGCTCGGGAGGAGGGCCGGCCGTCACATGTAGATCATGCGGCTGAGCCGGACGGCGTAGTCGGAGTCGAGTCCTGCAGCCGGGTCCTCCATGCGCTCGTTCAGGATCGCCGCCGCGAAGTCCCGGCGCTTCGGCAGGCGCTCGCGCTGCGCGGACTCCAGCGCCGCAGGGAGCTCGGCCGCGGTCAGCTCGGTGCAGTACGCGGGTGAGCCCGGCTGCTGGCGCCACGAGTCGGCGATCGAACCCGCGTCCACGGCGTCGAAGCCCGAGTCGTCCATCAGGGTGGCGGCGACCTCCTTGGCGCGCGGGTCGTCGCCTGCGATGGGGATGGCGAGGCGGTCGGGGTGCCCGGCGGGCAGGGCGCGGTCGGCAAAGGTGCCGGAGCCCACGGCGTTCCAAGCCTTCACGATGGGGCGACCCAGCTGCTGGGATGCCCACTCGCTCTCCCAGAGCCTGGGGGAGACATGGATGATCGTGATGTGTCGACGATGCCCGTCGACGGCGTGCTCGGCCTGGCCGCCGTCGGTCCGACCGTCCTGTCTCGTGCCGGGCTGGAGCGCATCGGCTACGCCGACGTGTTCACCATGAGGGTGCCGGGCGCAGCGGCGACGCCGGAGCAGTGGGCTCGAGCGATGTTCGGCGACGTGCCGACCGTGGGGGAGCAGTTCATCTGGCAGGGACTGCTGCAGCTGCGACTGGTCCCCGGGCGATCGGGCTCGGCGGTCGCGGGGTGGCAGATCGCGGCGCGCGGCGAGGACTGGATTCGGCTCGAGGCCCGGTCCTGGGACATGGCTGTCAACCTGATCGTGCGCGCGACGCCGTCGGAGGTCTCGCTGGCCACGCTGATCCGCTACGACCGGTTGCCTGCCTCCCAGGTCTGGACGGTGCTCTCGGCGGTCCATCGCCGGCTGGCGCCGGGCCTGCTCCGGGCTGCTGCCACCGCCGTGGTGAGGGTTGATCGAGGGTCAGGTCAGGTCGGGTCATGAGGTCGCGGCGTGCCGTCCTGGGCGTCGAGCAGGCGCTCGATGGTCGCCCGCAGCTCGCGCGCATGACGTGAGATCACCAGCCACACAATGTCGTCGTCGACCGCGTCGTGCTCGTGCGCGATGCGGTGACGCATCCCGATCGCACGACGCCAGGTGGGGTCGCCCTGACGCTCGTCCAGGAAGCCCTCGGGCAGTCGGCGCACCGCCTCGCCCAGCTTGAGGACCACGGAGTCCGCGGCGAGCTTCGGCACCTCGAGGTCGGGGTCGCTGTCATACCACTCTCGGCCCCGGGCAGCGATCGCCTCCGCTCGGTGGCACGGGCGGACGATGTCGGTGAGGCGGGCGATGGTGGGTGCGGACAAGGCAGGTTCCCGCGTCATACGGGCACCGCCGAGGTCGCGATCTCATGACCGGTCCGCAGCGACCGAGACGTCACGATGTCGACCGGCACCTCCAGCAGGTCCTCGAGCTCCGCGGCGGCGTCGATGATGTCGAGCAGATCCAGGTCGTCGGCAGCGTCGACGAGCAGATCGAGATCGCTCCGGGTGGCATCGGAGGCGGTCGCGGCCGAGCCGAAGACCCGGGGGTTCGTCATTCGATGCTGCTCCAGCACCCGCACGACCGCGTCTCGATGTCTGGCCAGCGCCTCTCGGGGCAACGGGCGCAGCGCCGCCACGAGTCGCTCCTGCGACGCTGCCGACGGGCGCCGTCGTCCTGACTCGTAGGCCGCGATGTGGGGCTGCGCCACACCGCTGCGGGCAGCCAGGGCCGTCTGGGTGAGCCCAGCGCGCAGTCGCCGCTCCCGGAGATCGTCCACGCTGAGATTACATCGCTCGATATCAAGCCCCTCGCCTCCCGCAGGACTAATGCGCGCGTCAACGACGTTGAGGGGCCCATGAAGGCCTTCGGTTTCCTCAGCTTCGGGCACTACGGGTCCGGACGTGGCCCGGGCGACCCCAGCGCTGGCCAGTCGCTCAAGGACGCGATCGAGATCGCCCGGGGCGCGGACGAGCTGGGCGTCAACGGGGCCTACTTCCGCGTGCACCACTTCGCGCGCCAGTCAGCCAGCCCCATGCCGCTGCTCGCCGCCATCGCCGCGACCACCGAGCGGATCGAGGTCGGCACCGGCGTCATCGACATGCGCTACGAGAACCCGCTCTACCTCGCCGAGGAGGCCGCCCAGCTCGACCTCATCGCCGACAACCGGATCGCCCTCGGGATCAGTCGCGGGTCGCCCGAGCCGGCGCTGCGCGGGTGGGAGGCCTTCGGCTACACCGGGTCCCAGGACCCGCGAGGTGCGGACCTGGCGCGTGACAAGTTCGCGGCGTTCATGCGGGCCGTCAGCGGTGACCGGCTGGTCGACGCCGATCCCGCCCAGCACGGTCCCGGCCAGCGGCTGCGGGTCGAGCCGCACTCGCCGGGTCTCGCCGACCGCGTCTGGTGGGGCGCCGGCACCCGTGAGACCGCCTCGTGGGCAGGGGAGCTCGGTGTCAACCTGATGAGCTCCACGCTGCTGACCGAGGCGACGGGGGAGTCCTTCGGCGACCTGCAGCGCGAGCAGATCGAGCGCTACCGCGCCGCCTTCACGGCTGCGGGGCACGGCCGCGTGCCGCGAGTCTCGGTGAGCCGCAGCGTCTTTCCGATCGTCGACAGCCGTGACCTCGTCTGGGGTCAGCTGCGCGGAGGGTCCGGGGACCAGGTCGGCGTCATCGACGGATTCACCTCGACCTTCGGCAAGTCGTATGTCGCAGAACCGGATCGGCTCGTCGCGGAGCTCCAGGCGGACGCCGCCGTGAGGGCCGCGGACACCCTGATGCTGACCATCCCGTCGCAGCTCGGGCCCGAGGCCAACCTGCGCATCCTGCAGACCTTCGCCGAGCACGTGGCGCCGGCCCTCGGGTGGGAGCCCAACCAGGACGGCCCGGTCAGCGGCTACGCCGAGCTGCCGCGCTGAGCCGCCGAGCCATCGCACCCGCACTCGCCGTCCCGTCACCGCGCGACGCACAGAGACGAGCGCGTGGTCATCCGTCGCGGGGTGACAGCCAGCCCGCGAGGCGACGGGCGCCGACGGCATACGGCATCGACCCGGTCGCCACGTGCACGACCAGGTCGTAGACCTCGTCGTCCGGTCCGTCGACCACCCATCCGTTGATCCAGCAGAAGGTCACGGTCGCCAGCCAACCGAGGCGCTTGTTGCCGTCGACCAGCGGGTGGCTGCGGGTGATCGACTCCAGAAGGACGGCGGCCTTCTCCTCGACGGCGGGGTAGGCGTCCCGGCCGCCGACCCAGGTGCGGGGCCGGTGGGCGGCGGCATCGAGCAGGCCGACGTCCACGACCGGGCCGACGTCCAGCTGGTCGGCCAGCCCGAGCAGGTCGTCCAGCTCGAGGTAGCGGGTCGTCATTCGCCGAGGCGCCGCAGCACGTCGGCGTAGCGCTCCCGACCCCAGGCTGATCCGGCAGCGACGTCGGCACGGTGCATCCGCCGCGAGGCGGCCTCGTGGATGGCGCGCACGACGGCCTCCTGCTTGGAGACGCCCTCCGCGCGCGCGAGCTCGGTCAGGGTGGCGTCCTGCTCCGGGGTGAGTCGTAGGTTCATGGCCATGCTCCACGGTACCTCCGTGGTACCACGCGTCGGGTCAGGTGTCGCGCCGAGCGGGTCGACGAGGGCCTGCGCTGAGCCGGTGCGCCAGGACCAGCACCACGAGCGTCCCGAGGCCGGTCCAGAGGGCGGGGCGTGAGGCCGAGCCGACGCCGAGGAGCACCAGCACGCCGACCATGAACGCCACGGCGGCCCAGCTGGCGACCGGCCACCCGGGCACGGGGAAGCCGCCGGGGGAGAGGTCGCCGCGCGCGACCTGCCGCCTCATGGCGACGTGCGAGAGCAGGATCATCAGCCAGACGAAGACCGTCGCGAAGCTCGCCACCGACGCCACGAGCACGAACACGCCCTCGGGGACCAGGACGTCGAGCACGAGCCCCACCGTCAGCGCCGCCGCCACGAACCCCACGGCCGCCACCGGCACCCCGCGACCGTTGGTGCGCGCCAACGGTCGCGGCGCGTCGCCCTGCTCCGCGAGGCCGTGCAGCATGCGGCCGATCGAGAAGGTGATGGCGTTGAGCGCCGAGAAGGCCGCGGTGATGACGACGGCGTTGAGCACGTTCGCGGCGGCGGGCAGCCCCACGGCGTCAAAGATCTGCACGAACGCGCTCGACCGCCCGTCCACCGTGGTCCAGGGCGCGAGGCAGAGGATGACGCCGATGGCCCCGACGTAGAAGAGCAGGACGCGCCAGGGGATGGTGTTGATGGCGCCCGGGATGGCGTGCCCGGGGTCCTCGGCCTCCGCGGCGGACAGCCCCAGCGTCTCGATCCCGCCGAACGCGAACACCACGACGGTGAGCGAGACCAGCGCGCCCCACAGCCCGTATGGCGCGAAACCGCCATGCGCCCAGAGGTTCTCGACCGTCGGGTGGCTGCCGCCGGGGACCTGCAGGCCGAGCGCGAGGATCGTGAGACCGGCGGCGATCATCGCGATGATCGCGGTGACCTTGATCAGCGAGAGCCAGAACTCCGTCTCGCCGAAGACCTTCACGTGGATGAGGTTGAGGCCGGTGACCAGGGCGATCGCGCCGACCACCCACACCCAGCCCGGCACCTCCGGCCACCAGTGGCCGAGATAGATCGTGAGGGCGGTGACGTCGGCGACGGCCACGACCAGCATCTCGATGACGAACATCCAGCCGGTCACGAAGCCGCCGAGCGGCCCGAGGTAGGTGCGCGCGTAGCGCCCGAAGGACCCGGCGCCGGGGTCGCGGACGGCCATCTCGCCGAGCGCCCGCATCACGAGGAACACCGCGAGTCCCGCTGCGACATAACCCAGGAGGACCGCCGGCCCCGCCATCCGGATGGCGTCGGCGGAGCCGTAGAACAAGCCCGTCCCGATCGCCGAGCCCAGCGCGATGAACTGCACGTGCCGCGTCGTCAGCCCGCGCGCGAGGGTGTGGTGGGGCACGGGCGCCGGGCCCTGCGGGGGTTCGCTCTGCCGGGTGGACGAGCGGCGGCTCGGTGACGACACGGTGGTCCTTCCTCGTGGGCAACCCTCCCAGGCTAGTCCGCAGACCTCTGCGTATGACGGGGGTGTCCGGGGTATGCGCCTCGACGAATCGGACGCCGGCACCACGAGGAGGCAGCAGTGGACATCACCGAGATCATCCTGGAGCAGCACGCGCAGCAGCGAGCGGCATTCGCGCAGCTGGAGGAGTTCCCCAAGAAGGACGTCGAGGGGCTCGAGGCGCTGTGGAAGCGGCTGGTGATCTTCCTGGAGACCCACGCCGAGGCCGAGGAGCGCTACTTCTATCCCCACCTGCTCGAGAAGGGGACCGGTGCGGCGGACGCCGACGACGGCACCGTCGAGGGCGAGGTCGAGGACGCGATCAAGGACCACAACAAGATCCGCGACGCGATCGGCCGGGCCGACGAGGCCAAGGTGGGCTCGGACGAGTGGTGGCAGGCCGTCACCGACGCCGACATCGCCAACTCCGAGCACATGGGCGAGGAGGAGCGGCAGGACCTGCGCGACTTCCGGGACCACGCGAGCCTGCAGCTGCGGCACGACATCGCGGTGGAGTTCCTCCGCTACCAGGCGACCAAGGCGGCGACCGGCATCGAGCCGGTCAACAAGGACGCCGAGGAGTACGTCGAGGACCCGGAGGCCGAGCTGGAGGAGGCCGAGGGCAAGGCCGAGCCCGCGAAGAAGGCCTCCGCGAAGAAGGCTTCTCCCAAGAAGTAGGACAACAGCCTGTCGTCAGGGCCGTCCGGCCGGTGCCGGGCGGCCCTGACGCCGTCTCCGGGGGCCTGCGACGCCGCTCGCCGGCGTCACGCAGGCGGCGAGGTTAGGGTGCCCTTATGAGCGACCAGCGACCCCAGCGCCGCCCCCGGGTGATGCGTACGGCCACCGTCACCCGCACCGAGCGCCTCACCCGCGACCTGGTGCGCGTGCACCTCGAGGGGTCCGACCTCACGACGATCGAGCCGTCGGAGCAGACCGATCGCTACGTCAAGCTGCTGTTCGCGCCCGCCGGGGCCGACTACGCGTGGCCGTTCGACCCCGACACGCTCCGCGAGGAGCGGCCGCGCGAGCAGTGGCCGGTGACGCGGACCTACACGATCCGCAGCCTGGACCCCGTGGCCGGGCAGATGGCGCTGGACTTCGTGGTCCACGGCGACGAGGGGCTGGCGGGCCCGTGGGCCGCTGCGGCGCGACCGGGGGACGGCATCGGGTTCTACGGCCCCGGCGGTGGCTGGGGTCCCGACCCGACCGCCGACCACCACCTGCTCCTGAGCGATGAGTCGGCGGCCCCCGCGATCGCGGCCGCCCTGGACGCGCTGCCCCACGACGCGCGCGCCAGCGTGTTCGTCGAGGTCGCGGACGCCACCACGCACGTGCCGCTGCGCACGACGCCGGGGATCCAGATCACCTGGGTGCACCGGGACGAGACCGGCGGCCGGTATGGCGTGGCCCTGGCCCAGGCCGTGCGGGCGGCCGGGCTGCCGGGCGGGGACGTCCGGGCGTTCGTGCACGGCAACGCCGACATGATCAAGGACCTGCGCCGCTACCTCTTCGTCGAGCAGGGGGTGCCTAGAGATCGCGTGTCGATCTCGGGATACTGGCGAACGGGTCAGGACGAGGATGCCTGGCAGGCCGGCAAGCGCGAGTTCGTGGCCGCGATGGAGCAGGAGCAGGACGGCTCGACCGCGGCGGCGCCGACCGGCTGACCACCGCACGATCACAGGGGAAGCACCGATGGACCGCAACCACAAGGCCCTGGCCGCGCTCGCGACCGGAGCGATCACGCTCGTGCCCGTTCGGCGCTGGCCCGCACCCGTGCGGGCGGGGCGGGACGCCCGACGTCGACGCCCCACCGGCGGTGACCCCGCTCGCCCTGGCCGGCGGCATCGGGGCGGCCGGGGCGGCATACGGCCTCGGTCGGCTGAGCGTCTCGGCCGACGGCTGGATCGAGGACCGGCTGCGGGACTGGGGCGTGCCGCAGCCGCGGCTGGTGATGGCGGTGCTCGCCGCCGCGATCATGGCGCTGCCGGACCCGAGCGACGAGCCCGTCGTCAGCGCAACCGGGGGCTGACCAGCCTGATCGACGACGGTCGGCGACAGGTCTGTCGATAGGTCTGTCGGTAGGCTGCGGCCGTGGTGGACGACTTCCTGATCGCTCGCAACCCGGAGCCCGGCTCCAGCCTGCCGTACCTCCTGCGCATCCCCCTCGGCCCTGACGGGGTGGTGCTCAAGGCCAAGGAGATGTGGCCGCGGACGGCCAAGGTCTACTGCCACCGCGCCGAGTGGCCGGATGACGCGGAGATCGTCGAGCGC
The DNA here is from genome assembly GCF_002330965.1 of Arsenicicoccus sp. UBA2120. Lineage (NCBI taxonomy): Bacteria > Bacillati > Actinomycetota > Actinomycetes > Micrococcales > Intrasporangiaceae > Arsenicicoccus > Arsenicicoccus sp. UBA2120. The sequence continues at coordinate 22,130 of NZ_DCYC01000052.1, read as the reverse complement.
ACGCCCACCCGCACCTGCGTGCGTCGCGGCGCGGCCATCGACCTCGTCCTGGACCGGGGTCGGGAGAACCGCTCCCAGCTCGTGCTCACGCAGGTGCGGGGCAGGGAGGCGATCTTCTGGCAGACCGCGCGGACGGCCAAGCAGGCCCGCCCGTCGGTGCGCTCGCCGCGGGCCAGGGCGGCCGGGATCGCCGAGATGCAGGTCGTGGTCGACAGCCACGAGCGGTACGCCTGGAAGTTCTCGGACGAGCAGGTCACGACGGTGCGCCGGGGGCTGCCGGTCGGTGACTACGCCGTGGAGGTGGAGGGTCGGCCCGTCGCGGTGGTCGAGCGCAAGTCCTTGCCGGACCTGGTGTCGACCCTGACCTCGGGGCGGCTGCGCTATGCCCTGGCCGAGCTGGCGACCGTCCCCCGGGCCGCCGTCGTCGTGGAGGCGAGGTACTCCGACGTGTTCAAGCTCGACCCGTCGATCCCGGTGCGTCCCTCCGTGGTCGCCGAGGGGCTCGCGGAGTGCCAGGCACGGGTGCCGAGCGTGCCCGTCATCTTCGCCGAGACCCGCGCGCTCGCGCAGCAGTGGACCTACCGGTTCTTCGGGGCCTGCCTGGTCGAGCTCGCCCAGGAGGACGGCGCCTCGGCGCGCGTGGCGGACCTGTCTCCCGGCCCCGGGATGCCTCCGCGTGAGCCGACCCCCGCCGAGATCCGCGCCTGGGCGGTGGCCGAGGGCCTGCCGGTCTCGGCGCGCGGTGGCCGTCTCGCGGCGAGCGTGGTGGCGGCATACCGGGCCGCCCACGGTGATACCTTCCCGAACGGCTGACGACCCCCTGAGCGCACCCGTCGGCCACGATCCGCGACCGAGCTCCCCTGACCTGCACGGAGTGAGCATGAGCGACCTAGTCGGACAGAGCGACCTGCACCGCGGGCTCAAGGCCCGCCACCTCAACATGATCGCGATCGGCGGGGCCATCGGCACCGGCCTGTTCGTGGCGTCGGGGCAGTCCATCTCCAAGGCCGGGCCGGGAGGCGCGCTCCTGGCGTATGCCGCCATCGGCTTCATGGTCTACCTGCTCATGCAGAGCCTCGGCGAGATGTCGACCTATCTGCCGGTGGCCGGCTCCTTCGAGACCTACGGCACCCGCTTCGTCAGCCCGAGCTTCGGGTTCGCCACGGGCTGGAACTACTGGTTCAACTGGGCGATCACGGTCGCGGCCGAGCTCGTGGCCGCCGCCATCGTCATGAAGTACTGGCTCCCCGACGTCCCGTCGTGGTTGTGGTCGGCGGTCTTCCTCAGCCTCCTGTTCGCGCTGAACTGCGCGTCGGTCAAGGCGTTCGGCGAGAGCGAGTTCTGGTTCGCCTCGATCAAGGTCCTGACGGTGATCGTGTTCCTCGTGGTCGGCGTCGCCATGATCGTCGGCATCCTGTCCGGCCCCTCCCCGGGCTTCAGCAACTGGACGACGCGGGAGGCGCCCTTCGTCGGCGGCTTCACGGGCATGCTCGCGATCTTCATGGTCGCGGGTTTCTCCTTCCAGGGCACCGAGCTCATCGCGGTGGCCTCCGGGGAGGCCGAGGAGCCGGAGCGGACCATCCCCAAGGCCATCCGCGCCGTGTTCTACCGCATCGTCCTGTTCTACGTCGGGGCCATCGCCGTCATCGGCTTCCTGCTGCCCCACACGGATCCGCGCCTGCTCGGCAGCGACATCGACAAGGTCGCCGTCTCGCCGTTCACCCTGGTGTTCGAGCGCGCGGGGGTGCTCGGTGCCGCCACCCTGATCAACGCCGTGATCCTGACGTCGATCCTGTCTGCGGGCAACAGCGGCATGTTCGCCTCGACCCGCATGCTCTACGGCCTGGCCCGCGGCGGCAAGGCGCCGGCGATCTTCGGCCGCACCACGCGTCGCGGCGTCCCGATGAACGCCCTGCTCGCCACCACCGCCATCGGTGCGCTCTGCTTCCTCACCAGCCTCATCGGCGACGGCAGCGCCTACATCTGGCTCGTCAGCGCCTCCGGCCTGGCCGGCTTCATCACCTGGATGGGCATCGCCTGGTCGCACTACCGCTTCCGCAAGGCGTACGTCCTGCAGGGACGCCGCCTCGAGGACCTGCCGTTCCGGGCCCGGTGGTTCCCCCTGGGGCCGATCGTGGCGCTGCTGATGTGCGCGATCGTCATCGTCGGGCAGAACTACGAGGCGCTGGTCGGCAACACGGACGTCAAGACCCTGCTCTCGTCATACCTCGGTCTCCCGTTGTTCCTGGCCCTGTGGGCCGGGCACAAGCTGGTGACCCGGTCACCCTCCGTCGACCTGGCGACCGCCGACCTGAGTCGGCGCTGACCGGGACGGGCGCTCGGTGTGTTGGTCATGCGGGGGTACGCGTGACCAGTCGGGATCATTCACTCATTTGGTCCTGTCGGGGCGAATAGGACGAGCATAAGGTTCCAGCACCCCCAAGCGAACGACGTCGTAGTCGTTCGTGCTCATCATGAGGAGCACCATGAAGCGCACCATCGCGGGCGCCACGGGAGCGATGCTCATCGCCCTGTCGCTGGCCCCCACCACCGCCCACGCCGCCCCCACCCAGGGCGACCCGCAGCTCGGCACGTCGAAGAAGAACGACGACCGCTCCCACCCGCTGGGTGACAAGCAGCGCGCGCTGCGCGAGAAGGGTGTCGAGAAGGTCGTCAAGGGCACGGCCAAGGTCGAGACCAACAAGAAGGGCAAGAAGGTCATCAAGGTGGCCAAGGGCCAGTACGTCAACTACGACGTCAACCGTGAGGAGGACATCTTCACGATCCTGGCCGAGTTCGGCACCCAGACCTACCCGACCACCGGTGGGGGCGCCGGCCCGCTGCACAACCAGATCCCGCAGCCCGACCGCTCGCAGGACAACTCCACCATCTGGCGCGCCAACTTCGACCGCGCGCACTACCAGAACCTCATGTTCGGCGACGGCGAGTCCTTCAAGGACTTCTACCTCAAGCAGTCCAACGGCCGCTTCCTCGCCAAGGGTGACGTCTCCGACTGGGTCAAGGTGCCCTACAACGAGGCTCGTTACGGCAGCAACAAGATCTCCGACGCAGCCGGCGCCTGGCCGTTCGTCCAGGACTCCGCCAACGCCTGGTATGCCGCGCAGAAGGCTGCTGGCAAGACCGACGCGGAGATCGCCGCCTACCTCAAGGGCTTCGACAAGGTCGACCGCTACGACTTCGACCAGGACGGCGACTTCAACGAGCCGGACGGCTACATCGACCACTTCCAGGCCATCCACGCCGGTGAGGGCGAGGAGGCCGGCGGCGGCGCCCAGGGCGAGGACGCCATCTGGTCCCACCGGTGGTACGCCTACTCCAACAACGCCGGCAAGTCCGGCCCCGCCACCAACAAGGCCGGCGGTGTGCGCATCGGCAGCTCGGACATCTGGATCGGTGACTACACCACCGAGCCCGAGAACGGCGGCCTCGGCGTCTTCACCCACGAGTTCGGTCACGACCTCGGCCTGCCGGACCTCTACGACACCCAGGGCGGCGACAACGGCACCGGCTTCTGGACCCTCATGAGCGCCGGCTCCTGGCTCAACGACGGCACCGTCGACATCGGCTCCAAGCCCGGCTACATGGGCCCGTGGGAGAAGCTCCAGCTCGGCTGGCTCGACTACCAGACCGTGAGCTATGGCAAGGACGGCAACGTCAAGCTCGGCCCCGCCTCGCTCGCGGGCAAGATGCCGCAGGCCGCGCTCGTGTCGCTGCCCGACAAGACCCGCACCACCCAGCTCGTCGCCCCGCACTCGGGCAGCAAGCAGTGGTGGTCCGGCGCGGCCGACGACCTCAACGTCACGCTGACCCGCCCGATCGACCTGACCACCGCCAAGACGGCGTCGCTGTCCGCGTGGGTCAACTACCAGACCGAGGCGGAGTACGACTACTTCTACGCCGAGGTCACCGACGACGGCGGCGCCACCTGGAAGCAGCTGGCCACCTACGACGGCAGCTCCGGCGGCTACGTCCAGAAGACGTACGACCTGTCCGCCTACGCCGGCAAGCAGATCAGCTTCCGGTTCCGCTACGCCTCCGACGGCGGCGTCCACGAGCTCGGCGCGTTCGTCGACGACATCATGGTGACTGCGGACGGTCAGAGCGTCTTCAACGACGACGTCGAGGGTGACGCCAAGGGCTGGACGGCCAAGGGCTTCACCCAGGTCGGGGCGAGCTCCTCCGAGGCCGTCACGCACTACTACCTGGCGGAGAACCGCACCTACACCGGCTACGACCGCTACCTCAAGACCGGGCCGTACAACTTCGGCTGGGCGAACACGCGGCCCGACTGGGTGGAGCGCTTCCCCTACCAGGACGGCATGCTCGTCTGGTACATCAACAACGAGTACACCGACAACAACACGTCGGTCCACCCCGGCGGCGGCCAGGTCCTCCCGGTCGACGCGCGTCCCACGCCGATCCGCTTCCCCGACGGGGCGCTGCTCGGCAACCGTCGTCAGCCCTTCGACGCGACCTTCGGCCTGCAGGCGACCGACCCGGTGACCTTCCACCGCAACGGCGTCCCGGTCACGGTCCCGTCGCAGCCGGCGATCCGGACCTTCGACGACAGTGACCCCAACCGCTACTGGTCGGCCGCCAACCCGTGGTCCTCCACCAAGGTGGCCGGCGCGGGCGTCAAGATCACGGTCAACAACATGGCCAAGCAGGGCGACCAGATGAACATCAAGGTCGACTACACCAAGTAGTTCAGAGGTCCGGGACGTGAGTCCCGCACCACGACGGAGCGGCCCTGGCAGGTCAGACCTGCCGGGGCCGCTCCGTGCGTGCTGCCGGTGCGTGCTGCCGATGTGCGCGGACCGGGGTGCGTCAGTCGTCAGTCGACCACGAGATGTCGAGGTGGACCGCGTCCGGCGTGCGGCGGCCGGTGCCGACGAGGATGCGTCCCGCCAACCAGGCCCACCGGGGTCCGCTCGACTGCATGCGGGGGGTGCAGCGGAAGTAGATGCGGTCGTGCGGCACCGACTCACCGCGCACCAGGGCGGCGATGTCCTGCGCCTCTCCCGTGCGGATGCCGAGGTTGGTCACCCAGATGCGCTCGCCGTCCTCCGTCTCGACGGCGTAGCGGGCCTCCAGCTCGGTGAGGGTGTCGCTGCGCAGCACCTGGAAGTCGGCGCCGCCGGGCAGGACGACACCGGTGAGGGTGCCCTCGGCCCGCTCGACCCCGGTGACGGTGCCGCCGGTGATGGGGATGATCCGGCGCACGCCGTCGGCCACGCGCCCCAGCTCGATGGGTGGACCGACGGTCACCTCGAGCCGGCACAAGGGACTGAGGGAGGGGGGCGCGAGGGCATCCATGGGCGGCACGCTACCCGGCGCGAACAACGGTGAGGATGCCGGTCTTTCCGGCCTTCCATGTCGGTTCTTCGGCGTTGACCGGTCGTCGGGTGGTCGCCACGCTGATTCGGGCATCCCCTCGGCTCACACCGAGTAGCGGTGGAGCTGCCGCCCCGCCAGGCGGCGCACGACGACGGTCCCGGCCGTGAGGTCGTAGGCCGCTGACCACTGCGTGTCGGCCTGGCGCACGTCGTCCAGCAGCCGGAGCGCGCCGTCGGCGTCGATGCGGCCCTGCGAGGCGGTCAGCTGCTCGCGGCAGCGGGTGTAGCGGGGGTGCTCGTCGCGCGCGGCCGGTGGCGTCGTGGCCAGCTGGAAGTTCTCGAGGCACTGCCACGGGGTGGCCGCGGCGCGCTCGCGCACCGACAGCCGCCCGTCGACCAGCTCGATCGTCGCGGAGGCCCCGGAGCGGTCGGCCACCAGGTAGTGCAGCCCCGGCCCGCCGGCGAACTCCAGCGACTGGCGCTCGAACATGGCGAGGGCGCCGCGCACGTCCTTGGCGTGGTCGAGCACGAGTCGGACGATGCCGACCCCGCCGACCACGATCGTCCCGGGCCGCGCGACGGACCGCGCCTCCAGGTCGGCTGCCAGGCCGATGAACAGCCCGTGCTGGTTCATGCCGTCCACGACCCGCCCGTGCGCCCGCAGCAGCCGACGCCGCACGGCCACCTCTCCGATCCGGGGGAGCTCGGCGGTCGGCAGCTCGACGAAGGACAGGTCGCACATCCCGATCGTCCGCGGCCCTCGGTCGGTGCGCGACCGCACGACGGCCGCGGGATTCGGGTCCCAGTCGAAGTTGCGGCCCACCATCACGCGCCCCGGGTCGCCAGCGGCGACGAACAGCGTGCAGCCGTATGGCGTTCGCGTGCTCGCGCGAGATGCGGCGGCCGGCGCGTCCACCTCCGCCACGGCGCCGGACCACCGCAGCTCGTGCAGGACCGGGTCGCCGGTGGACCGCCACGAGGCGAGGGTGGCTCGCTCCTGGGCCGGCGTCTGCACGAGACGCAGCGGTCGGGCGGCGGACGGGCCCGCGGTGGTCGGAGGGGCTCCTGCCGTCGCGGCCGACGTGGAGCCGGTCGGCGTGGGGGAGGTCGGCGGGTGCTCGGGGTGGATCACCGTGCCGGAGGCGGACGAGGCTGCGCAGCCGGCCACTCCCGCGGCCACCGCGGCGAGGCCGGCGCCGAGCACCGTCCGGCGCGTGACGTCCACGCCCCCAGGCTAGACCCGACGTGAGACGGGAGCCCGTCATACGGACTGGCTGTCTAGTCTGGAGACATGCCTGCACTGCGCTCACGCACCACCACCCACGGACGCAACATGGCCGGGGCGCGCGCCCTGTGGCGCGCGACGGGCATGACCGAGGGCGACTTCGGCAAGCCGATCGTGGCGATCGCCAACTCGTTCACGCAGTTCGTCCCGGGCCACGTCCACCTCAAGGACATGGGCCAGCTCGTGGCGGGCGCCGTCGCCGAGGCCGGGGGAGTGGGCCGCGAGTTCGACACCATCGCCGTCGACGACGGCATCGCGATGGGGCACTCGGGGATGCTCTATTCCCTGCCGAGCCGTGAGGTCATCGCCGACTCGGTGGAGTTCATGGTCAACGCGCACCAGGCCGACGCGCTCGTGTGCATCTCGAACTGCGACAAGATCAC
>NZ_DCYC01000052.1:13352-15046 GCF_002330965.1 Arsenicicoccus sp. UBA2120 | reverse complement strand
TGCATCTCCAACTGCGACAAGATCACGCCCGGCATGCTGCTCGCGGCGCTGCGGCTCAACATCCCCACGGTCTTCGTCAGCGGTGGGCCGATGGAGGCCGGCAAGGCCGTCATCGGGCCCGACGGGACCGCCCAGACCCGCCTCGACCTCATCGACGCGATGATCAAGTCGGTCGACGACTCGGTCAGCGACGAGGACATCACCACCATCGAGCAGAACGCCTGCCCCACGTGCGGCTCCTGCTCGGGCATGTTCACCGCCAACTCGATGAACTGCCTCACCGAGGCGCTCGGCCTGTCCCTGCCCGGCAACGGCTCGACGCTCGCCACGGCGAGCGCGCGCCGCTCGCTCTTCGAGCGGGCCGGTCACCTCGTCGTCGAGCTGTGCCGGCGGTGGTATGGCGAGGACGACGACTCGGTCCTGCCACTGTCGATCGCCACCAAACCCGCCTTCGCCAACGCCATGCGCCTCGACATCGCCATGGGTGGCTCGACCAACACGATCCTGCACCTGCTCGCGGCGGCGCAGGAGGCCGGTGTCGACTTCGACCAGGACGACATCGACGCCCTGTCCCGCGTGACGCCCTGCCTGGTCAAGGTCGCTCCCAACTCGAACCAGTTCTACATGGAGGACGTGCACCGCGCCGGCGGCATCGCCGCGATCCTCGGCGAGCTGCACCGCGGCGGCATGCTCGACGACGACGTCCGGTGCGTCCACTCGCCCTCGATGCACCAGTGGCTGCAGGACTGGGACATCCGCAGCGGCGCCGCCAAGCCCGAGGCGATCGAGCTCTTCCACGCCGCCCCGGGCGGGGTGCGCACCACCGAGGCGTTCTCGTCCTCCAACCGGTGGGCCACGCTGGACACCGACCCCGAGAACGGCTGCATCCGCTCGGTCGAGCACGCCTACACCACCGAGGGCGGCCTCGCGGTGCTGCGCGGCAACCTCGCCCCCGACGGCTGCATCGTCAAGACGGCGGGCGTGCCCGAGCACCAGTGGTCCTTCTCCGGCCCGGCGCGGGTCGCCGAGTCCCAGGAGGAGGCCGTCTCCAAGATCCTCAACGGCGAGATCCAGGGCGGCGACGTCGTGGTCGTGCGCTACGAGGGGCCCAAGGGCGGGCCGGGCATGCAGGAGATGCTCTATCCCACGAGCTATCTCAAGGGCGTCGGCCTCGGGCCCAAGTGCGCCCTGATCACCGACGGCCGGTTCAGCGGCGGCTCGTCCGGCCTCTCGGTCGGCCACGTGTCGCCGGAGGCCGCGTCCGGCGGCCCGATCGGGCTGGTGCGCGACGGTGACGTGATCGAGTTCGACATCCCGCAGCGCCGGGTCAACCTGCTCGTCCCCGACGAGGAGCTCGAGCGCCGCCGGGCCGAGCAGGACGAGCTCGGCTGGGAGCCCCGCGACCGGGACCGCCAGGTCTCGACGGCGCTCAAGATCTTTGCGCGGTTCGCACAGAGCGCCGACAAGGGCGCCGCCCGCAAGTTCGACTGACCGCTGCACCGAAGACCCTAGCGAGGGACGATCGGGCCCGGAGGCGGGCGAGCGGTCAGCACCATCCGGCTCGACTGACCGGCCCGCCGAGGGCCCGAACAAGTCGTCAGCTGGAGACGGTGGCTCCCATGCGCTGCCGCGCGGTCGACGACCCGGGCCCGACCGGGGTGGTCGGTGGAGGCCTGGCCCCACCTCGCCGACTG
>NZ_DCYC01000052.1:0-13133 GCF_002330965.1 Arsenicicoccus sp. UBA2120 | reverse complement strand
CGGGTCAGGCTGAACGATCAAACCGGCGGGGATCCGGCGTCTCGCGCCCCGTCGGGTCGCTTCCTGTCGCGTGCGGGCGAGCGGGGCGGCGGGCTGGCTGGTCGGTGGCGGACTGGCCCCACCTCGCCGACTGGAAGTGACCCGTCGGGTCAGGCTGAACGATCAAGTCGGCGGTCACGCGGCGGCTCGCGCCCCGTCGGGTCACTTCATGTCGCGTGCCGGCGAGCGGGGCGGCGGGCTGGCTGGTCGGTGGGGCGGCGCGGGGGAGCAGGCGCGAGGTGGAGGGTGCGCGGGTCGCGAGGTGCGGGTGCTGGTGGCGGCGACTGGGCGACTAGGCTCGGCGTCCGTGATCGTGCGCCGTGCCACCCCAGCTGACATCCCCGAGATCGTGCGCCTCAAGGCGCTCCTGATGGAGACGGGCTGGCCCTGGCCGGTCGCGGTCTCCGAGGACGAGGACTGGCGCCGGCGATGCGCCGAGGCGGCGGCTGTGCTGCTCGCGCGCGACACCTACGCCTGCTTCGTCGTGGACGTGGATCCCCTTGCGGGAGAGGGTGGCTCACTCGCCGGGTGCGTCAGCGTCGCGGTGGAGCAGCACCTGCCCGGTCCCCGCGGGCGGGGCTTGTCGGCATACCTCTCGGACATGAGCACCGACGTCCCCCACCGCGGCCGGGGCATCGGCACCGCGCTGCTCGACCACGCGATGGCGTGGGCCCGGGAGCAGGGCGCGGGTCGGATCGAGCTGCACTCGACGGAGTCGGGGCGTCGGGTCTACGAGCGGGCGGGGTTCGAGGCGGACGGGCCGTTCCGGCACCTGGGCCGTCAGCTCGTCTGACCGCAAGGCGCCCCCATCCGCCGAGTGGCCAGGCACCCTCGGATGCCTGGCCACTCGGGTGGAGCAAGACCTCAGAAGGTCTTGGCGTCGATCACGAAGCGGTAGCGCACGTCGCTGGCGACGACACGGTCGTAGGCCTCGTTGATCCGGTCGGCGTCGATCAGCTCGATCTCGGCGGTGATGTCGTGCTCCGCGCAGAAGTCGAGCATCTCCTGGGTCTCGGCGATGCCACCGATGCAGGACCCGGCCAGCGACTTGCGGGCGGGGATCAGCGCGAACGCCGGCACCTCGAGCGGCTTGGACGGGGCGCCGAGCTCGACGAGGGTGCCGTCGTAGCGCAGCAGCGCGAGGTAGTCCGCCATGGGCAGGTTGACCGACACGGTGTTGATGATGAGGTCGAACGTGCCCGCGAGGGCCTTCATCTCGTCCTCGTCGGTGGTGTTGACGTAGTGCTGGGCGCCGAACGTCGCGGCGTCCTCGCGCTTCTTGTCCGAGTGGGACAGGACGGTGACCTCGGCGCCCATCGCGCTCGCGATCTTGACGCCGACGTGCCCGAGGCCGCCCATGCCGATGATGGCGACCTTGGTCCCCTCGGTGACGCCCCAGTGGCGCAGGGGGGAGTAGAGCGTGATGCCCGCGCACAGCAGCGGCGTGACGGCGGCCTCGTCGAGGGACTCCGGGACGCGGACGACGAACTTCTCGTCGACGACCACGTGGGTGGAGTAGCCGCCCTGGGTGATCGTGCCGTCCTTGTCGACGGCGCCGTAGGTGCCGATGTTGCCCTGCAGGCAGTACTGCTCGAGGCCCTCCTCGCACGCCGCGCACTCCTGGCAGGAGTTGACCATGCAGCCGACGCCGACCAGGTCGCCGACCTGGTGGCGGCTGACGTCCGAGCCGACCTCGGTGACGCGGCCGACGATCTCGTGGCCGGGGGCGAGGGGGTACTGCTGGGCACCCCACTCGTCGCGGACGGTGTGGATGACGGAGTGGCAGATGCCGGCGAACTCGATGTCGATGAGCACGTCGTGCTCTCCGACGTCGCGGCGGGTGATCGTGGACTTCTCGAGGGGGGCTCCCGCAGAGGGGGCCGCGTAGGCAGCAACGTCCATCATGCGCTCCACGACAATCCGCGTGGTTGAGCCGATCTCGTCCAGTCTGCTGAGCGAGACCTGCGCGTCCCACGCAGTGTTCACGTCGTCGTGCCCGCCCCGTCACCCCGGTGTGAGACACCAGTCGTATGACGACCACCCCCGTCGCGACGTCCGCCTCCCGGAGCTCCGGCGTCACCGCGCCGTCCGCCAGGCGGGACCTCCGAGCTCGGCGCCAGGTCCTGACGAGGTCGGTGATGGGGCTGGCCCTCCTGGTGGTGGTGCTCCACGCGGTGGTCGGCATCCTGCCCGACGCGCCGGTGGTCTGGGTCCTCACCCCCGACCGGCTGGTCCTCCTGGTGGGGCTCGCCGCGGGCCTCGTCGCAGCCCCGTCGCCGCGGGAGTGGGCGACCTGGCTCGACCTGCCGATCGTGCTCCTGGTCGCGGCGTCGGCCGCGTCCGTGGTCGCCAGCGGTCAGGGATGGCCGGTATGGCGGGCGCTGCTCACCGGCGTCATGACCTGCTACCTCGCGGTGGGCCTGATGCGGCGGCACCCGTCGTCGTGGACCCTCGTCACCGGATCGGCCCTCGTGGCGTGCGCGGTCACCGGGCTCGCGGCGCTGCACCAGTGGGCGGACGACGTGCCCACCGGCTTCTGCCGCGCAGGCCTGGCCGCCGGGCGCGAGCTGTGCAGCGACCCGGACGCGATGGTCCGCGTGACCGGGACCTTCGGCAACCCGAACGTGCTCGCCGCAGCCCTCGTCCTGCTCCTGCCCGTCGCCTGGGCCGGGGCGACGAGCCTCCCGACGTCGTCGGCCCGTCTCGTGGGGCACGCGGTCGTGGTACTCGGCTACGTCGCCGTGCTGCTGACGTGGTCCCGGGCGGGCGTGGCTGCGGCCGTGGTCGGAGCGACCGTCCTGGTGGTGCTGCGGCCCGGCTGGTCGCGCCGGGTCTCCACCGCCGTCGCTGCCGCGGTCGTGATCGGCGGGGTGCTGGTGGTCGGCGGCAGCCTGGGGGTGCGGCGGGACGTGTGGGGCGCGGCGCTGCGCGTCGTGGCCGGACACCCCCTGGCGTCGGGCCCGGCCGGTCGGGCGCGGTCATCGACCAGCAGGTGCCGGGTCCGGAGAGGTTCCGGCATGCCCACGACCTGTGGCTGAGCTGGACAGTCGAGGGTGGCTGGCTGGCGGGGGCCGCGGTGGTCGCGCTCACGCTCGGGGCGGTGTGGTTGATCCGGCGCGGCGTGCGCTCCGGCTCGACGGTGGCGCGGGTGGCCGGTGCCGGTCTCGCGGGGTTCGCGGTGATGTCGTTGGTCGACCACCCGGCGAACACGACCGGGATCGCCACGCTGCTGTGGCTGCTGCTGGGCCTGGTCGCCGGAGTCGGGAAGGCCGGAGTCGGGAAGACCGGGGTCAGGGAGAGCAGGTCGGTCGCACCGCCGCGGCCCTAGCGGGTGGAGATGGCCACCGTCATCGGTGGTGGACCCCACCCGTTGCGCGCGGCGAGGTGGGCTCCACCCGTTGCGCGCGGCGAGGTGGGCTCCACCCGTTGCGCGCGGCGAGGTGGGCTCCACCCGTTGCTTGCGGCGAGGTGGGCTCAACGCGTTGCGCGCGGCGGCGGGGTGAACCGACCGATCTGAGGCGCCGGCGGGTCAGGCGTGCTGGTGGCGGGGCCGCTCGAAGGCCATGACGACGACGGCACCGACGAGGATCACGGCGGCGGGGACCAGCAGCGCGTCACCCATCGCGGCGCTGAACGCCTCGGCCACCTGCGGCGGCATGGTGCCGCCCGTGCCGCCCATGGTGGGGGCGGCGCCCGAGGATCCGGGGAGGTGCGCGGCCAGCCGGTCCTCCATGGCCAGCGCGATGGCCGCCGACCCGAGCACCGAGCCGATCTGCCGGGTGGTGTTGTAGACGCCGGACCCGGCGCCCGCCTCGCGACGGTCGAGGTTGGCGGTCGCCGAGGTGGACAGGGGAGCCCACATGAAGCCGTTGGCAACGCCGAGCAGGGCGACGGGCAGGAGCAGCTCCCACAGGGGCATGTCGGCGCGCAGCACGGCCCGCATCCACACGAGCGACACGGCGTAGGACAGCAGCCCGATCCCCGCCAGGACTCGGGGGTGCGTACGGGCCACGAGCCGGCCCACCACCGGGGCCAGACCACCGGAGATGACCGCCATCGGCGCCATGAGCAGGGCGGCGTAGGTCGGCGAGAGGCCCCGCACGCTCTGCGCCCAGATCATGATGGGGAACATCGTCGAGGTGACGGCGAAGCCCACGGTGGTGATGGCGACGTTGGCCACCGAGAAGTTGCGGTCGCGGAAGAGGCGCAGCGGCACGAGCGGCTCGCTGCGCTGACGCGCCTGCCAGACGACGAACGCGATCATCACGAGCACACCGAACCCGATGAGGCGCCACACCGTGATCGGCCCGGTGATCGTGGACCAGTCGTAGCTGTGCCCCTCCTCGATGCCGAAGACGATGCAGAAGAGACCCACCGCGGACAGCACGACCCCGATCCAGTCGAACCGGTGCGCGTGGGTGTCCAGGGTGGGGACGAGCCGCCAGGCGAGCACCATCGCGAGCAGGCCCACCGGGACGTTGATGAAGAAGATCCACTCCCACCCGAGGGTGTCGACGAGCACGCCACCGAGGACCGGGCCGACGAGCGTCGCCACCCCGGCGACGGCGCCCCACAGGCCCATGGCCTGCCCGCGCGACTGCGGCGGGAAGAGGCGCGTGATCACCGACATCGTCTGCGGGCTCATGAGCGCGGCCCCGAGGCCCTGGATCACGCGGGCGACGATGAGCCCGGTGATGGTGCCGGTCAGTCCGCACCACAGGGACGCGAGGGTGAAGATCGTGAGTCCGACGAGGTAGACGCGCTTGGGGCCGTAGCGGTCACCGAGCCGCCCGGTGATGAGCAGGGGGACGGCGTAGGCGAGCAGGTAGGCGCTGGTCACCCACACCGCCGCGCCGATGTCGGCGTGCAGCCCGGACATGAGCGCGGGCATCGCGACGGTCACGATCGTGGAGTCGACCAGGATCATGAAGAACCCCAGGCACAGGGCCCACAGCGCCGGCCACGGGCTCGCGGTGCGCGAGTCGTCGGCGGGAGCGCTGCCGGCAGGGCGCGCGGTGGGTGGAGCCTGCTCGGGTGACGTCACGCTCGCAGCGTCTCACGAGCCACTGACACACCCCTCCTGCCGCGGGGTCGCGTGCCGTATGCCGGATGCCGCCCCGCCGCCTCGCGGGTCACCGGAGGCGGCGGGCGCACGGCATGCGGCTCAGACCGCGGCGGGCCGGGCACCCTCGCGGGCAGGTGGCTCCGCCCGCTCGTCCTCCGTCCCCGTCCCATCCGAGATGCGCATGCCGTAGAAGGAGCGGTAGACGAAGTAGGCCGAGATCACGAAGAACACCGCGGCCAGCGAGTGGGTCAGCCCGGTCCCCGACGACGCGGCGAGCTGCACGGCCAGCTCGACGGCCAGCAGGCCGAACAGGGTCGTGAACTTGATGACCGGGTTGAGCGCGACCGAGGAGGTGTCCTTGTAGGGGTCGCCGACCGTGTCGCCCACGATCGTCGCGTCGTGCAGGGCCGTGCCCTTGGCGTGCAGGTCGACCTCGACGACCTTCTTGGCGTTGTCCCACGCGCCGCCGGCGTCGGCCATGAAGATCGCCTGGTAGAGCCCGAACAACGCGATCGAGATCAGGTAGCCGATGAAGAAGAACGGCTCGACGAACGCGAACGCCAGGGTGGAGAAGAACACGCCGAGGAACATGTTGAGCATGCCCTTCTGGGCGTACTGCGTGCAGATCTCGACGACGCGGGTGGAGTCCTCGTCGCTGGCCTTGGTCGCCCCGTCGAGGTGGATGTTGTCCTTGATGAACTCCACCGCGCGGTAGGCCCCGGTGGTGACGGCCTGGATGGACGCCCCGGTGAACCAGTAGATCGTCGCGCCGCCGGTGATGAGGCCGAGCAGGAACGGCGGGTGCATCAGCGAGAGGTTGACCATCTCCTCGGTGCGACCACCGGTGAGCGCCATGATGATCGAGAAGATCATGGTCGTGGATCCGACGACGGCGGTGCCGATCAGCACGGGCTTGGCGGTGGCCTTGAATGTGTTGCCCGCGCCGTCGTTCTCCTCGAGGAGGTACTTGGCGCGCTCCCACTCCACGTCGAAGCCGTGCTCGGCCCGGATCTGCTCGGCGACGCCGGGGATGTCCTCGATGACGGACAGCTCGTAGACGCTCTGGGCGTTGTCGGTGACCGGCCCGTACGAGTCGACCGCGATGGTCACCGGCCCCATCCCGAGGAAGCCGAACGCGACCAGCCCGAACGCGAACACCGCGGGAGCGATCATCAGCGCACCGAGGGCGATCGTCGAGATCAGATAGGCGCCACCCATGAGCCCGACGATGGCGATGCCCAGCCAGTATGCCGAGAAGTTGCCCGCCACGAGCCCGGAGAGGATGTCGAGGGAGGCACCGCCCTGGCGCGAGCTCGTCACGACCTCCCGCACGTGCCGGCTGTGGGTGGAGGTGAAGACCTTGACCAGCTCGGGGATGAGGGCACCGGCCAGGGTGCCGCAGGACACGATCGTCGCCAGCTGCCACCACAGGCCGGTGCCCAGGTCGGCGATCAGCGCCCAGGAGGTCAGGTAGGTCAGGGCGATGCACACGGCCGACGTGAGCCACACGAGCGCGGACAGCGGCGTCTCGAAGTTCATCCGGTCGCGGTGCGCGTAGCGGCGACCCGCCATGACCTGGTTGCCGGCGTAGGACAGGCCGGACGCGATGACCATCACGGCGCGGATGACGAAGATCCACACGAGCAGCTTGACCTGCGTGGCGGGGTCGGGGACCGCCAGGAGGATGAAGGTGATGAGGGCGACCCCGGTGACGCCATACGTCTCGAAACCGTCGGCCGACGGGCCGACCGAGTCGCCGGCGTTGTCCCCGGTGCAGTCGGCGATGACGCCGGGGTTGCGGGCGTCGTCCTCCTTGATCTTGAACGCGATCTTCATCAGGTCCGAGCCGATGTCGGCGATCTTGGTGAAGATGCCGCCCGCGATGCGCAGCGCGCTCGCGCCGAGGGACTCGCCGATCGCGAAGCCGATGAAGCACGCCCCCGCGAGCGATCCCGGCACGAAGAGCATGATCACGAGCATCATCAGCAGCTCGACGCTGATCAGCGCCATGCCGATGGACATGCCGGACTTCATGGGGATCTCGTAGACGGGATAGGGCTTGCCCCGCAGGGCCGCGAACGCCGTGCGGCTGTTGGCGAAGGTGTTGACGCGGATGCCGAACCACGCCACGGCATACGACCCGCCCATCCCGACCAGGCTGAAGGCGAGGACGACGAGCACCCGGCCCACCGAGTAGTGCATGAGGAAGGCGAAGTAGGCCACGATCACCGCGGCGATGAAGACCCACAGCATCAGCAGGAAGCGACCCTGCTGGACGAGATAGGCCTTGCACGTCCGGTAGATGAGCTCGGAGACCTCGTGCATCGACTCGTGCACCGGGAGCCTCCGCAGCTGGCCGTAGGTCACGAAGCCGAACACCAGGCCGAGCAGGCACACCACGATGCCGCCCATGAGCAGCGAGTGGCCACTGATGCCACCCAGGAAGTCGACCGACCCGAGGTCGGGGAGGTGGAGGTCGGCCTCGCCGGCGGCCGGGACGCGGAGTGGGGGCGCAAGGACTGTGTCTACCTGCATGATCGGCTCGATCCGAGAACGTCGTCGTTCAGCTGTCGCTGGTCACCGAATCCGTCTAGTGGCACCTACGACACTACGAGGGCGCGTTCGTGGGCCGAGCACGGGGGTCGCCGTTATCGAGACCCGCTGCGAATCCCCTGACGGCTCAAGGGAAGGCCCGGCTGGGCACGACGGGCGGGACGGGCGCAGGGTGGCTACTCTCCTCGCTAGGTCGCGCGACCACGCCGCGATCGCTCACCGAGGAGTCGCCATGCTGACCATCTGGGGTCTGCTGATCGTCACCATCTTCATGGTGCTGATCATGACCAAGCGCACCACCCCGTTCACCGCCCTGGTGCTGAGCCCGGTGCTGATCGCCCTGCTCGCCGGGTTCGGCGACAAGATCGGTGACCACAGCCTCGCCGGCGTCAAGGGCGTGGCGCCCACGGTGTTCCTGCTGCTGTTCGCCATCCTCTACTTCGGCCTGATGCTGACCGCGGGGCTGTTCGACCCGCTCGTGCGACTGATCCTGCGGATCGTCAAGGGTGATCCCCTCCGGGTGCTGGTGGGCACGGCGCTCCTCGCAGCCGTGGTCTCGGTCGACGGCGACGGGTCGACCACGACGATGATCGTGTGCTCGGCGATGATCCCCGTCTATCGCCGGCTGGGCATGAAGATGATGGACCTCGCCGTCCTGGTGATCATGGCCAACTCGATCATGAACCTCCTGCCCTGGGGCGGTCCGACGGCCCGCATCATCGCCGCGCTCAAGGTCGACGAGGGCGAGCTGCTGCGCAAGCTCCTGCCGGGCATGCTCATCGCCACGGTCTGGGTCGTGATCGTCGCCGTGATCCGCGGTCGTGCGGAGCGCAAGCGCCTCGGCATCGTGGACCTGTCCTCCGAGGAGGTCATGGCGCTGTCGCCGGCGAACTCCCTCATCGAGGCGTCTAACGACAGCGAGGAGACCGCGCACGCGCTCGAGCACGAGGGCGAGAAGCTCAAGCGGCCCCACATGATCTGGCCGAACTTCATCCTCACGATGGTCATGATGGTGACGCTCGTGTTCGGCGGGATGTGGATCATCCCGGACATCCCCTCGGCGATCATCTTCGAGGTGGGCTTCGCGATCGCGCTGCTGCTGAACTACCGCAAGCTGAACGAGTCCCGCGACATCATCGAGATCCACGGCGCCAACGCGATGCACGTGATCGTGATGGTGCTGGCGGCCGGCGTCTTCATGGGCATCCTCAACGGGACCGGCATGTCCGAGGCGATGGGCCAGTCCATCGGTGACGTCGTCCCGCCCTCGCTCGGCGACCGCTGGGGCATGGTCACGGCGTTCGCGTCGATCCCCGGCACCTTCCTGCTGTCCAACGACGCGTTCTACCTCGGGGTCCTGCCGATCCTCGCCGAGACCGGCGCGGGCTACGGCTTCACCCCGATG
Source organism: Arsenicicoccus sp. UBA2120 (assembly GCF_002330965.1). Classification (NCBI taxonomy): domain Bacteria; kingdom Bacillati; phylum Actinomycetota; class Actinomycetes; order Micrococcales; family Intrasporangiaceae; genus Arsenicicoccus; species Arsenicicoccus sp. UBA2120. The sequence continues at coordinate 4,071 of NZ_DCYC01000052.1, read as the reverse complement.
CAGATCGCCGTGGCCTCGACGACCGGCCAGGCCTTCCACCTGCTGTCCCCGCTGGTCGGCTTCATCTACCTCCTGCTCCACCTGACCGGCGTCGACATGGGCACCTGGCAGCGCACGGCCGCCAAGTGGAGCATCGGGACGTTCGTGGTGTTCCTGCTGTGCGCCGTGACCATCGGCGGCGTGCCCATCTGACCCCCGCCGCCCCGCCCCCGAGATCGTGAGGGTTTCGTCCAAGAAGGTTGGACCAAACACTCACGATCTTGGTGGAGCGGGAGCGGGGGCGGGGGCTGGGGCTGGGGCTGTCGTGACGGTCGTGGCCCGGGTGGCCTCGGCGCGCTGGCGGATGCGGTGCGCCAGCTCGACGTCCAGCTGCGTGATGCCGTCCCGCCAGTGCGTCCACAGCTCCCAGCGCGTGCGCGCCCTGCGGATGTCGATGAACGGGTGGTGGTCCATCTGCTCGGCCTCGTCGGCGACCCACTCGACCAGCCGCACGGCCTCGAGGAAGGACCCGGACTCGTAGGTCGCGACCAGGTGCCCGTCCACGCGCTCCCACCCCGGCAGGTCGCGCAGCTGGCGGGTGATCTCCTCGTCGTCCAGCAGTCGGCTCATGCCGACATCATCGCCCCTGGGAGAGGATGGGCCGTATGCCGGAACCCATCGCCGTCGTCGGGGCCGCGCTCCTCGACGACCTGTCACGACCGAGGCTGCTGCTGGGCGCCCGCCGCACCGAGCCCTCCCACCTGGCGGGCGGGTGGGAGCTGCCCGGCGGCAAGGTCGACCCCGGCGAGACCGAGCTGGAGGCGCTGCACCGCGAGCTGCGCGAGGAGCTCGGCGTCGACCTGGTCGTGGGGGAGGAGGTCACCGGTCCCCTCCCGGACGGGCGGTGGGTGCTGAGCGAGCGGTACGCCATACGCGTCTGGACCGCGCAGGTGAGCGGGGTCGAGCCGAGGGCGCTGGAGGACCACGACGAGCTGCGCTGGCTCGGGCGGGACGACCTCGGCGAGGTGCCGTGGCTGCCCGCTGACCTGCCGATCGTCGAAGCGGTGGCTCGCCTCCTGACGTCCTGACGACCCGCCCGGGATCCGCGTGGACAGACCTGGACGGGGGTTCGTCACGCATGGTCACGGCAGGTCCCGCGGGCTGAGACAATGGAGGCATGGCTCAGAAGACCCGCGGCGACATCCGAAACGTCGCCATCGTTGCTCACGTCGACCACGGCAAGACGACTCTTGTCGACAAGATGCTCTGGCAGGGGGGTGCCTTCGGCGAGCACGACCACGTCGACGAGCGGGCCATGGACAGCGGCGACCTGGAGCGCGAGAAGGGCATCACGATCCTCGCCAAGAACACCGCGATCCACTACAACGGCCCCTCCGCCTCGGAGTTCCCCGAGGGCGTCACCATCAACATCATCGACACCCCGGGGCACGCCGACTTCGGCGGCGAGGTCGAGCGCGGCCTGTCCATGGTCGACGGCGTCGTCCTGCTCGTCGACGCGTCCGAGGGCCCGCTGCCCCAGACCCGCTTCGTGCTCCGCAAGGCGCTGCAGGCCAAGCTGCCGGTCGTCCTGTGCATCAACAAGGTCGACCGCCCCGACTCCCGCATCGCGGAGGTGGTGGACGAGGTCTACGAGCTGTTCATGGACCTGGACGCCGACGAGCACCAGATCGAGTTCCCGATCGTCTACGCGTCGGCCAAGTCCGGCCTCGCCTCGACCGAGCGCCCTGCGGACGGCGGCCTGCCCGACAGCCCCGACCTGGAGCCGCTGTTCCGCACGATCATGGAGACCGTCCCCGCGCCCGTCTACGACGACGAGGCCCCGCTGCAGGCGCACGTCACCAACCTCGACTCGTCCAACTTCCTCGGCCGCCTCGCGCTGCTGCGCGTCTTCAACGGCGAGATCCGCAAGGGCCAGCAGGCCATGTGGTTCCAGCACGACGGCTCGTCCAAGCAGGTCAAGATCACCGAGCTGCTGGTCACCGAGGGCCTGGAGCGCAAGCCCGCCGACAAGGCCGGCCCCGGCGACATCATCGCCATCGCGGGCATCGCGGACATCATGATCGGTGACACCATCGCCGACCCCGAGGACCCCCGCCCGCTGCCGATCATCACGGTCGACGAGCCCGCGATCTCCATGACCATCGGCACCAACACCTCGCCGCTCGTAGGCAAGGAGCGCGGCACCAAGGTCACGGCCCGCCTGGTCAAGGACCGCCTCGACCGCGAGCTCATCGGCAACGTGTCGCTGCGCGTCCTGCCGACCGAGCGTCCTGACGCCTGGGAGGTCCAGGGCCGTGGCGAGCTCGCGCTGGCGATCCTCGTCGAGCAGATGCGCCGCGAGGGCTTCGAGCTGACCGTCGGCAAGCCGCAGGTGGTCACCCGCGAGGTCGACGGCAAGCTGCATGAGCCGACCGAGCGCCTCACCATCGACACCCCCGACGAGTTCCTCGGCGCGGTCACCCAGATCATGGCCGCCCGCAAGGGCCGCATGGAGCAGATGACCAACCACGGCACCGGCTGGGTCCGCATGGAGTTCCTGGTGCCCTCGCGCGGCCTGATCGGCTTCCGCACCGAGTTCCTCACCGAGACACGCGGCGCCGGCATCGCGCACCACGTGTTCGAGGACTACGAGCCGTGGTTCGGCACCATCTCGACCCGTCAGTCCGGCTCGCTCGTGTCCGACCGCGCGGGGGCCGTCACGTCCTACGCCATGGTCAACCTGCAGGAGCGCGGCACCCTGTTCGTCGAGCCGACCACCGAGGTCTACGAGGGCATGATCGTCGGCGAGAACTCCCGCGCCGACGACATGGACGTCAACATCACCAAGGAGAAGAAGCTCACCAACGTGCGCGCCTCCTCCGCCGACAACTTCGAGAAGGTCGTGCCCCCGCGCCGGCTCTCCCTGGAGCAGTCGCTGGAGTTCTGCCGCGAGGACGAGTGCGTCGAGGTGACCCCTCAGCACGTGCGCATCCGCAAGGTCGTGCTCCCCGCGAACGAGCGCGCCCGCACCGCCTCCCGCGCCCGCTCCGAGGCCAAGCGCGAGCAGGGCCAGTGATCCACCGCCCCTGATCCTCGGGGGCAGCGCGTATGCCGACAGCCGGTCACCGTCCCGCGACGCGGGGGTGACCGGCTGTCCGGCATACCGGAGGACAGGGCACTGAGACCCAGGTCACGATCGGGACACGGTGGGCGTCGGGGACTGTCCAGGGCCCGGTGCTGTCCCTAGTGTCACGAGCACCTGCGCGCCCCGGTCGCTCACCCGGGGGAGCGCAGGCCCGCTCCCGAAAGGCACGCCGTCGATGTCGACCTCTCCCACCCATGCCGATCAGGCGGAGATCGCCGTCGACGTCGCGCCCGTGGAGGGCGACGACATCAAGGGTCGCTCTCCGTGGCAGCTCGTGCTCGCCCGGCTGCGGCGCGACCGCGTCACGATGGCCGCGCTCGTCGGCTCGATCGTGGTCATCCTGCTCGGCATCCTGGCCCCCATCCTGACCTCCCTCGGCGTGCTGGACCTGAGCAACCACGAGGAGCTCGTGCAGGAGCTCGGCTCGATGCCGTCCGGGTCGATGGGCGGCGTCACCGGTGACCACTGGCTGGGCGTCCAGCCGGGCACCGGCCGCGACCTCCTGGCACTGATCCTGTCCGGGATGACCACCTCGCTGCTCGTGGCTGTCTCGGCCACCGCCATGGCCATCGTGCTCGGCACGATCATGGGCCTGGTATCCGGCTTCGCGGGCGGGCGCACCGACTGGCTCATCAGCCGGGTCATCGACCTCGTGCTGTCCTTCCCGCAGACCCTGATGCTGCTCTCGCTGCAGACGGTCATGGTCACCTGGATCGCCGACCTGATCGGCCTGGCCGACACGGCCTCCACGCCCAAGCTGCTCTTCATCATCACGGTGCTCGGGTTCTTCGGCTGGCCCTACTTCGCCCGCATCGTCCGCGGTCAGGTGATGTCGCTGCGCGAGCGGGAGTTCGTGGAGGCCGCACGCTCCCTGGGGGCCCGACCCTGGCGGCTCTACACCAAGGAGCTGCTCCCGCACCTGTGGGCGCCCATCCTCGTCTACACCA
>NZ_DCYC01000014.1:6105-12814 GCF_002330965.1 Arsenicicoccus sp. UBA2120 | reverse complement strand
CGGCGCGCACCTGTTCCACACGTCCAACGAGCGGGTGTGGGACTACGTCAACCGGTTCACGTCCTTCACGGGCTACCAGCACCGCGTGTACACCAGCCACGGCGGCGAGGTCTACCCCATGCCGATCAACCTCGGCACGATCAACCAGTTCTTCCGCTCGTCCTACTCGCCGGACGAGGCGCGCGCGCTGATCCGCGAGCAGTCCGCGGAGCTGGGGGACAAGGAGCCCGAGAACTTCGTCGAGAAGGGCGTGTCCCTCATCGGGCGCCCGCTCTACGAGGCCTTCATCGCGCACTACACCGCCAAGCAGTGGCAGACCGACCCCGAGAAGCTGTCGGCCGACATCATCAGCCGGCTGCCCGTGCGGTTCACCTACGACAACCGCTACTTCAACGACACCTACGAGGGCCTGCCGACCCGCGGCTACACCCACTGGCTGCAGACCATGGCCGACCACCCCAACATCGAGGTCCGCCTCGAGACGGACTTCTTCGACGAGGGCCAGGAGCTGTCCCGGGGCAACGTCGTGGGCAACGTGCCGGTCGTCTACACCGGCCCCGTCGACCGTTACTTCGACTACCAGGCGGGCCGCCTCGGCTGGCGGACCATCGACCTGGAGGAGCAGCGCCTCGACGTGGGCGACTTCCAGGGCTGTCCGGTCATGAACTACCCCGACGCCGACGTGCCCTTCACCCGCATCCTGGAGTTCCGGCACTTCCACCCCGAGCGGGACATGGCCAAGGACAAGACGATCATCCACCGCGAGTACTCCCGCTTCGCCGGCGACAGCGACGAGCCCTACTACCCGGTCAACACGCCCGAGGACCGCCAGCAGCTGCTGGCCTACCGCGACCTGGGGCGCGCGGAGCAGGGGGTCCTGTTCGGGGGCCGCCTCGGCACCTACAAGTACTTCGACATGCACATGGCCATCGGCGCCGCGCTGAGCATGGTCGACAACAAGCTCGCCCCGCACTTCGAGCAGGGCGAGGCGCTGGTCAGTGGAGGAGTGGACGCATGAGCGAGGCTGGGACCACCATGGCGACCCGACGTCCGACGCGAGGTCGCCGTCCCGTCGACGACCTGGCCGGTGAGGGGCGCCGCACCGCGATGCGCGTCATCTTCCCGTACGACGGCGACCTGGACACGCTCAACCTCTACATCGACCTGCCGAAGGGTGCCAGCCAGGAGGAGGTCCACCCGGACGACGTCCTGGGTCGGCACAGCGTGCGGGTCCGCCCGGGTCGACGACTGTCGATGGGGTCCTACTTCAACGCCTTCCCGGCGTCCTACTGGCGACGGTGGACGGTGGCGACCGAGACCCGCCTGACGGTCCGCACGCGAGGCGAGGGCGCGGTGATCGTCTACCGCTCCAACGCGCGTGGCAACCAGCAGCGCGTGGACTCTGTGCGCGTGGACGGTGAGGCCACGTCCACGTTCGACCTCTCGTTCACGACCTTCGGGGACGGTGGCTGGTACTGGTTCGACCTGGTCTCGGGCACCGACGGCATGGTGCTCGAGGGTGCCGACTGGTCCGTGGCGGAGAACGACCGCCCCTACGGCACCGTCACCCTCGGCGTCACCACCTTCAACCGCTCGGACTACTGCGTCCGCAACATCGGCGTCGTCGCCGAGGACGACGACCTGCGCGCCGTCCTCGACGAGCTGATCATCGTCGACCAGGGCAACAAGCTGGTCGAGGACGAGCCCGGCTTCCCGGGCCTCGCCGAGCGCATGGGCGAGCAGCTGCGCGTCATCCGGCAGGACAACCTCGGTGGGTCCGGCGGTTTCGCACGCAACCAGTACGAAGCCGCGGTGGGCGGCAAGAGCGACTACGTCGTCATGCTCGACGACGACATCCAGCTCGAGCCCGAGTCGATCATCCGCATCACGACCTTCGCCGACCTGTGCCGCAAGCCGACCCTGGTGGGTGGCCACATGTTCGACCTGCTCAACAAGTCGGTGCTGCACACCTTCGGCGAGATCGTCGACCCCTACCGCTGGCAGCCCACGCTGCCGGGGCCCGACCAGTACCTCGGCCACGACTTCGCGCGCACCCCGCTGCGCAAGACGCCGTGGATGCACCAGCGCGTCGACGTCGACTACAACGGCTGGTGGATGTGCCTCATCCCCACCCAGGTCATCCGCGAGATCGGGCTGTCCCTGCCCGTCTTCATCAAGTGGGACGACGCCGAGTACGGCCTGCGCGCCAAGGCGGCGGGCTACCACACGGTCTCGCTGCCGGGGGCGGCCTGCTGGCACGTCTCCTGGATCGACAAGGACGACCTGGTGGGGTGGCAGGCCTACTTCCACACCCGCAACCGCCTCATCTCCGGGCTCCTGCACAGCCCCTATCCCTACGGCGGCGAGCTGGTGCGGCGGGCCGAGATGGACGACGTCAAGCACCTCGTGTCCATGCAGTACTACACGGTCGAGGGGCGCCTCCAGGCGCAGCGCGACCTGCTCGCGGGACCGGACGCCCTCCACGACATCCTCCCCAAGCGGCTGCCCGAGCTGCGAGCCCGTATGACGGCGCACGACGACAGCGTGCTGCGCCCCGAGGTGGACGAGTTCCCCCAGGTCAGGTCGCCCAAGCCGCGTCGCCCGCGCAAGTGGAAGACCCCGCCGGTCGGACGACTCGTGCTCGAGGGCGGCAAGGCACTGGCGCGCCAGGTCCTGCCGCTGCGCGAGGGCGCCGAGGAGCACCCCCAGACGCTGATCGCCCACAAGGACAACAAGTGGTGGAACGTCGCCCAGTACGACAGCGCACTGGTCACGAACGCCGAGGGCACCGGGATCGCGTGGTACCGGCGCAAGCCCGAGCTGGTGCGCTCCATGCTGCGGGAGTCGGCCACCAACCACGCCCGCATCCTCGCCGAGTTCCCTCGGCTGCGTAAGGAGTACCAGGAGGCGCTGCCGCGCATCACGTCCTTCGAGGCGTGGGAGCGGACCTTCGGCATCGAGCCGCGAGACCGCGGCACCGAGCAGTAGGGACGAGCAGCGCTCCGTGGACAACCCCTCGTCGATCACCGCTCAACCCTTCCGGGAGCCCGGCCACAGCGCTGGGCTCCTGGAGATCCCGAAGTGGCGGTTCCTGCTGCGGCTCCTCGTCCGCAAGGAGCTCCGCGTGCGCTACCGCGGCTCGGCCCTCGGGCTGCTGTGGAGCTATGTCAAGCCGGCCGTGCAGATCGTGGTGTTCTACCTCGCGCTCGGCAAGTTCCTCCGGCTGGAGGAGTCGATCCCGAACTACGTGATCTACATGTTCGGCGGGATCGTCATGGTCAACTTCTTCAACGAGGTCTTCGGCAACACCACGAAGTCCATCGTCTGGAACGCCGACCTGGTCAAGAAGATCTACCTGCCGCGTGAGCTGTTCCCGGTCGCGAGCGTGTGGGTGGCCTTCGTGCACTTCGTCCCGCAGCTGCTGGTGCTGCTGGTCGGGGCGCTGATCGCCGGGTGGCGTCCGGGGCCTCTGAACCTGCTGGCCGGCCTGGGGTGCGTGACCATCGTCGGTGTCCTCGCGCTGGGGATGGGCCTGCTGTTCGGGTCGATGAACGTCCTGTTCCGTGACGCCGAGAACTTCGTCGACCTGATCGTCATGGTCGCCACGTGGCTGTCTCCGGTGCTCTACACCTGGCAGAAGGTGCACGACGAGGTCCCGGGGTGGGCGTGGACGATCTACCAGGCCAACCCCCTCACGGCTGCGGTCGAGCTGGCGCACTACGCCTTCTGGATCCCCACGTCCGGCGTCGTGCCCGCCGGGCAGGACGCCGGCGCGCTGATGCCTCCCCACTGGGTGTGGTGGAGCGTGCTCGGCCTGGCCCTGTCGTCCTTCGTCCTGCTGCTCGGTCAGCTCGTCTTCCGCCGGCTCGAGGGCCGCTTCGCCCAGGAGCTGTGATCGTGACCGACACCCGTGCCGACCTGACCGTGGTCCGCGTTGACCACGTCGACAAGAGGTTCACCCTGCGCCACTCCCACTCCCTCAAGGAGTGGGCCATGTGGACCGTGCGGGGCCGCCAGGGCGAGCTGTCCGAGACCTTCCTGGCTCTCGAGGACATCACCCTCCAGATCGAGCGCGGCGAGTCCGTCGGGCTCCTGGGCTTCAACGGTTCCGGCAAGTCCACGCTGCTCAAGCTGCTGTCGGGCGTCATGCTGCCCGACCGGGGCACCGTCGGGATCCGGGGTCGGATCGCCGGGCTGATCGAGGTGGGCGCGGGCTTCCACCCCGACCTCACCGGCCGCGAGAACGTCTATCTCAACGGCTCGATCCTCGGCATGTCGGAGGCGGAGATCGACGCCAAGTTCGACGCCATCGTGGCGTTCAGCGAGATCGAGAAGTTCATCGACACCGAGGTGAAGTTCTACTCCTCCGGCATGTTCCTGCGCCTGGCCTTCGCGGTCGCCGCTCACTCGGAGCCCGACATCTTCCTCATCGACGAGATCCTCGCCGTGGGCGACGAGCCCTTCCAGCGCAAGTGCCTCGAGCGCGTCTCCGAGCTCAAGGCGCAGGGACAGACCCTGGTGGTCGTGACCCACGACCTCGACATGGTGCAGCGCGTCTGTGACCGGGGAGTCGTCCTGGAGCGCGGCCACGTGGTGCACGACGGGTCGATCGTCAGCGCCGTCGAGCACCTCCGCGGGGGCACGCGATGACGTGGGTCCCCGTCCTGCCGGCGCTGCTGGTCGCTGCTCTGCTGCTGACCGTTCCGGGGTTGCTCGTCGGGCTGGCGCTCGGCCTACGGAACGAGCCGTCGTTGGGCGCCGCGCCGCTCCTGTCCGTCGTGACCGTCGCGCTCGCCATCCCGCTGTCCTCGGTACTCGGCCTGAAGTGGGGGCTGCTGCCCATCGCGGCGACCACTGCGGTCCTGGTGCTGGGAGGCCTGCTGTGCTGGTGGCTCGCACGCAGGTTCCTGCCGGCCACGGCTGTGGCAGCCCGCCGCGACCCGCCGCGGTCGGCGCGCCTCGACCTCCTGACCTTCTCGATCACGGCGGTGGCGGGAGCGGCATGGGTCGGGGCTGTGTGCATCCACACCATCGGAGACGTGGCGACCGTCCAGCAGACGTTCGATGGTGTCTTCCACGTCAACGCCATCGCGCGGGTCGCCGAGACGGGGTCGGCATCGCCCGGCACCGTCTCCGCCACGTCCAACACGACTGGCGCCGCTCCGTTCTACCCCCCGTTGTTCCATGCGCTGGGTGGTCTGCTGGTGGCCTGGCTCGGCCTCACTCCCGTGGTCGCCGCCAACGTGCTCGCAGTGGTCGTGGCCGCCGTGGTCTGGGTGCTGTCGATGGCGCTCCTGGGGCATGTAGTCCTCGCCCGACGACGTCTCGGGGTGGCTGCCTGCGTGCTCGCGGCCTGCGCCATGCCCGTGTTCCCCTACCTGCTCATGTCCTTCGGGGTTCTCTGGCCGAATCTGCTGAGCGTGGCCGTGCTACCCACGGTCCTGGCCTTTGTGGTCGTGGTCCTGGGGGAGTCTGAGGTACCGACGATTCCCTGGGCCACCTCCCTCGTGGGGGGTGTCCTCAGCCTGGCGGGTCTCTACTACGCACACCCGGGCGGGGTGTTCGCCGCCGTCGCGCTCGCCCTCCCCGTGCTCGCCTCGTCACTCGTGTCCCTCGGCGCGACCGTATGGCGTCGCCGACCGCTCGGTCCGTTCTGGGCGGTCCTGGGTGCGGTCCTGGTCGTCGTCGCCCTTAGCGTGGCCTGGAACGTCGTGCTCTCGGTGCCGCAGGTGCAGAGCACCATGAAGTTCGACTGGCGCGCGACGATGACCATGGCTCAGGCGTTCGGCAACGCACTGGCGCTGGCGACGCCCCTGTCACCCGCCTCGTGGTTGCTCGCATGGCTCGTCGTCGGGGGAGCGGCCCTGGCGATCCGGCATCGCCATCAGCGCTGGCTCGTCCTCGCCCACGCCGTCGTGGTGTACCTGTACATGCTCGCAGCGGGCAGCGACGAGCAGACGTCCCAGGAGCTGACCGGCTTCTGGTACAACGACCAGTACCGTCTGGCGGCGTTGCTGCCCATCACGGGTGCGCCACTCGCTGGCCTCGCGCTCGTGCGGTGTCGTGATCTTCTGCTGCGAGCGCTGTCCCTCTGGCGCCATCGGCGGGGCTCGCACCAGGAGTCCTCGAACCCGGGTCGACGCGGCCCGGACATCCTGCGCTGGGGAGCTGCTGGTGCCGTTCTTGCCGTCGTGGTGCTGCTGCTGCCTGGCCAGTGGCGCCTGGTCGGCCCGGCCTATGTCCTCCGGGGTGGCTACTACCCAGGCTCTGACGCGTCGGAGCTGATCGACCAGCCCGAGCGGCAGCTCTATGCCCGGCTGCTGGCGCCCGCGCCGGGGGACGAGGCGCTGGTGATCGGCGACCCGTGGACCGGTGGGGCGCTGGCCGGCCCGATCAGTGGCAGGGAGGGCGTCTACGGCCACATGATCAACCGCATGGACCCTGACCGCGAGCTGCTGAGCACCAGGTTCCGGGAGCTGGCGACGGATCGGGCGGTGTGCGCCGCGGTCCGCAGGCTCGGCATCGGCTACGCCGTGGAGGACACCCGGCACTTCAGGCCCGACGACCCGCGGACCCGGACCTACCCCGGCATCGACGGGCTCGCCGGCCGTCCCGGGCTCGAGCTGCTCGGGCGCGACGGCACCGTGTCCGTCTACCGCGTCCTGCCCTGTCAGACCTAGGACGTGGGGCACGCAGCGGGGGTCGGCCA
>NZ_DCYC01000014.1:0-6014 GCF_002330965.1 Arsenicicoccus sp. UBA2120 | reverse complement strand
TGGCCGACCCCCGCTGCGTGCTGATGCTGCTCAGGCGCGCCAGGTGGCCCCGGTGGCGCTGTCGAACTTGACGGTGCCGCCCTGGAACGTCTGCGCCCAGCCGCCGGAGATGGGGCGCATGGTGCTGACCGGGGCTCCGAGGCGGCTCCACATGCCGCCGTTCCTGACCCAGTAGTTGCGGATGGCGCCCTCGGTCCAGGTGCTCACGCCGCTGCGGCTGTGGGTCATCGTCTTGCCCTTGGAGAGCTCGACGTACCACCCGCCGGGACCGGCGATCTCGTCGGTCCAGGGGTAGCCGCCCCAGTTCACCCCGCCGCGCGAGATCCAGCCGTGGTTGAGGCCGGGTCCGATGACCTTGGTGCCGTAGGGGCCGTTGTAGATGTTGACGTTGGACGTGAAGGTCGTGCGCTGCAGGCCGCTCGCGACCGTGCTCTCACCCACCGACACGCGGCCCCACTTGCCCGAGCCGCCGGTGGCGACATACCGCTTGTAGATCGGGCTGTTGAAGCCCGAGCCGTTCCAGCCGGCGAGGGCGGCGGCGCCGGCGCGCAGCTCGTCCATGCGCGGGTAGAGGTAGCGGCCGGGGCACGCGGTGTTGCTGGACTCGCGGTGCGCGGCGATGTTCTTGGCGTAGTAGGCGCTGCCCTTGGGGTACTTCGACGTGGTGCCGTTGTACTCGGAGTACAGCGTCGTGTTGCCGTAGGGCGCGATGTAGAACTGCGAGAGGCGCATGGCGATGCCCTGCTTGAGCGCCGACATGCCGGCCTCGGGGACCCGGGTGGTGTCGTAGTTGCCGAGGATCGAGATGCCGAAGGTGTAGTTGTTGAACGCGTCGGCGTGGGCGCCCTTGACGGGGCGGCTCAGTCCGCCGAAGCGACCCTCGAACTTCTGCCCGTACTTGTCGACGATCATGTTGTAGGCCACGTCGCACCAGCCCAGGCCGCCCGTGTCGTAGGCGTAGATGCCGCGGATGATCGACGCCGACTGCGCCTTGGTGTAGCTGTTCTGCCCCGCGGTGTGGTGCACCACGACGACCTTGGACGTCTCGCGCACCGAGGGCACGCAGCCCTTGCGCAGCGACTCGTTGGCGCCCCAGCCGGCGCGGGAGATCACGGACGGCACGTATGCCGCGTTCGCGGCACCCGCCACGGCGGTGGGGGTGAGCTGCGCGTCGGCCGCCGTCTCGCGGGAGGTGACGGCCGCGAGGGACGCGGTCTTGAGCAGGTCCTTGGCGGACGCGGCGACGCGCACCTGGACCCGGGTAGCGCCATCGACCCAGATGGGCTCGGTGCCGTACTTCGTGACCTTGCCCGTCGTCTGCTCCTTGACGGCGTCGATGGCCAGCTCCTGCCACTCCTGCCAGCCCTTGGCGGTCTGGGCACGGACGGCGACGGTGGCCTTGGCCGCCATGGTGGTGCTGCCCGGCCAGGTGACGCCGACCAGGTTGCCGGTGGCGGGGAGGTCCACGACGGTGTCGGTGGTGGCTCCGGCCTCGAGCGTGGGGTCGACGGTGCCCTTGGCCGGCGTGGCCACCGGCTTGCCCGCGGCGTCCTTGGGCAGCGAGGAGTCCTGGACGACCTTCGTCTCGGGACCGGCCTGCTGGACCGTGGTGCGGACCTTGTCGCCGAGGGCGTGCTTCTTGACGTCCGGGGTGATGGGGCCGTTCTTGGCCGGCACCGCTGCGGGGACCGGAGCCTGCACGGCGACGGACGGCAGGGCGACGAAGCCGAAGCTCAGGCCGAGGGTGGCGGAGAGCAGCGTGGTGCCCTTGACGAGGGTGGTGCGGGAGGTCTTCACGAGGGGGTCTCCAGGGTGTCGAGACGGACGGGTCACAGGGAGCTGACGGGCTTGAAGTAGGTGGAGCGCAGGGCGGTGCCGCCGACGACGCTGCGCAGGCGCTCGCCGGAGACGTCGACGGAGCCGCGGGTGCCCTGCAGCCGGACCGTGAGGACGCGACCGCCCCACAGGCCCTTGCCGTCTCGCGCGAGCACGGTCATCCGCTGGAAGGACCCGATGGCGGGGTAGGCCCGCTCGAGCTTGCTCACGGGGACGGAGACGCCCCAGGTGTTGGTGGTGGGGGCGAGGCCGGTCTCGTAGGGGTCGGCCTGGGCGGGCAGGTAGGACACGTTGCCGTACACCGTCTGGCCACCGTTGGAGGATCCGAACTCGGTGTGGGCGGGGAGGCCGGCCCGGGTGAGGATGATGCCCTTGCTGGCAGCGACGGCGGTGCGCGAGTTGGTGGTCTCGCTGGTGATCCCGCCGAACACCTGGCACGCGGCGGTGTCGCAGATGTCGTAGGTCGAGGTGCGGGGCTTGCGCAGCCAGCTCGCGGCGTAGGAGCGGGCCGCGACGGACTGCGCGGCGAGCGCCTGCACCGGCCAGCTGCCGGGGCTCTCGAAGGGCACGACCTGGCGCACGTAGCTCTCGAGGGTGGTCGTGACGACGGGGGAGATGGTCGTGCCGGAGCGGATGCCCGTGAGGCTGCCGAGGTAGGTCGCGACCGGCGCGCCGGTGGAGCCGACCGCGGTGACGGTGCCGTCCGTCGCCCGGATCGTCCACCGACCGGAGGAGGTCGACCGCAGGGCCTTGCGCTGGCCGGCGGAGGTCGTGAACCACAGGGTCGCGGTCGTCGTGGTGCCCCCTGACGCAGGGCGGTCGACCTGCCAGGACCGCACGGGGACCGTGCCGTCGACCAGGGACAGGCGCACGACCTGGCCGCGGCCGTCGTCGGCGACCAGTCCGGGCTCGGCAGCGACGCGGGCGGCGTTGCCGAGCCGGCCGGCCACGCCCACGCGGATGGTGGGGTCGGCCAGCCGGGTCTGCGTGGCGCCCGGGTAGTAGTGGCTGACGATCTGCTGCCACGAGCGGCCCTGCCTGGCGGCGTTCATGGCGCCGTACTGGGACATGCCACGGCCGTGGCCGAAGCCCCGGCCGGTGATCTCCAGGGTGCCGTCGGCGGGCCGGCTGTAGGACTCGGCCGCGGACGCAGGAGCGCCCGAGCCGGCGATGACGGCGGCGGACACGGCGGCGACGGCGGCGGCGCGTCGCGACGTAGGTGTGATGCGCATGGGTCTCCCAGGTCCTCGGCGGGGGCTGGCCCAGGACTCTTCTCGAGCGGTGTCGAGCTGGATGGCTAGTTCGCCCCAGAACGATCAAATCACGGAGTGTGACCGTCTCGTTACTGTCCGTATGTGATCACAGGTAGACGTCATCGCGGAACCTTTGACGCCGATGTCGCCCTTTTTGGACTAATTACACGCGTGTGTCTTGTGAGGTTGATGGGGCACTTGTGACAGTTGGGGCGTGTTCAGGCTCCCCCCACCACGCACCCTGGCCCGATCGGGCAAACGCGGCATGAGCGCCGGTGACTAGCCCGTCGACGGGCGGGTGACTACCTCGCTAACACCCGCAGGTCGCCGCCCCGGCGACCGCTCAGGCCGGTCCTCGCACGAGCTCGGCGCGCTCGGCCTCGACGATCCCGTCGATCCCGTCGATCCCGTCGATCCCGGCGACCCCGGCGAGACCGTCACCGGCAACGCCGGGGTCGCCGGGGCCGCCGGAGCCGGGCGCCCCCGTGCGGACCAGCACGAGGCTGCCGTCGCCGGACCACCCGCGGACCATCCGGTCGAGCGCGTCCTCGAGGTCGGCCGTATGACGGTCCGCCTCCTCGCCCACCACCAGGCAGGTGCGGCGGTCGTCGGCTCGCAGCGGGTCGTCATACAGCCTGGTCCCGTCGCTCCGGCGCCAGGCGACGGCGCCGGGCCCGGGAGAGTCGAGGGCGTCGAACCGGTCCCCGTAGGTCGCGAGCTCGCGGGCCTCGTCCATCACCCCGGCGGGCACGGGGCCGGGGTGGGACCGGGCCAGGCCGGCGAGCGTGACGAGCGCGGCCTCGCCCGGCGCCTCGGCCGCGAGCGTCGGGTCGTCGGTGACGAGCAGGTCGGCCTCGAGCGCCCCGGCCCCCGTCACCAGCGTCGCCCCGGCCCACCAGGTCGCCAGCGCCCAGTAGCCCGCCCGCCAGTGCGCGGGCAGGGCCAGGCCGACGGTGCTGCCGGGCTCGAGGGACCACTCGTCCTGCAGCGCGTTGCCGGCCTTGCTGGCCCAGGTGAGCAGCACCCGCCCGCTCAGCTCGATCCGCTCGCCGTGCGTCGCGCCCCCCGTGCGGTCGTAGCACGTGATCGCCGGCTGGCTGACGTCGCGGGACTGCAGGGCGGGGAGGAGCTCGCGCAGGGTCGGCATCGGCCCAGCCTAGCGACCGGACCTACTAGGCTGGCGAGAGCCGATCTCGAGGATGACGGAGGACCACGGATGGCGCTGGGCCAGGTGGCGAGGACGCTGGGGCGGGTCGCGGGCGTCACCGCCGGGGCGGCGATCGCCACGGACGCCGCTCGGCGGCTGCACGCGAGCTCGCGCTGGGGCGTGCGGGCGCGGCTCGGCGCGGCCGGCGACCTGCCTGAGTGGGTGCTGCCGACCGACGTGCTGGCGTCCTACGCCGAGGCCGAGGAGCACCGCGAGGCGGCCGACGACCTGGGGCTCCCGATGGTCCTCGACGAGGTCAACGCGTGGGCGGCGATGGGTGCCCTCGCCGCGCTGCTGCGCCTCGTCGACGACGGCACGCACCGCAGCCAGGTCGTCGATCTCGGAGGTCGCTGGTCGCCGCTGTCGCGGTGGTGCCGGGCGCTGGGTTTCGCCGTCTCGCGCGAGGTCCCGCACGAGCGGGGGAGCGTCGACCTGCTGGCCCGCCTGCACCCGGCCGGCGCGGTGGCGGACGACGTCGACGCCGTGCTCGAGCTGGCCGGGGTCGTGCTGCGACCGGGTGGGGTCGTCGTGGTGACCGTGCCCGTCGGCGACGCGGACGCCGAGGGAGCCCTGGGGCGAGCCGACCTGCGGGCCCTCGAGGCCCGCGCCGACGGGTGGGGGCTGCGACTCGTCGGCGACCTCGACGGCGAGGTGGGGCGGCGCCTCACCGCCGCCGTCCGTGGCGCGCGCGACGACGAGCAGGTGCGCACCGACGGCAGCGCCTACGCCCTGGCCCGGCTGACGCTGCGGCGACGCTGAGTGCGCCGGATCCGGCTCGACCGCCCGCTGGACCTCCGGTCGACCCTGGCCGCCCTGCAGCGGGGAGGCGGTGACCCGACCGGACGTCGCACGGCCACGGGTGGGTGGTGGCGGGCGATGCGCACCCCCGACGGCCCGGTGACGATCCACCTCGAGCGCCAGGCCGACGAGGTGGTGGGTGAGGCCTGGGGCCCGGGGGCCGAGTGGTCCCTGGAGCATCTGCCGGGGCTGGTCGGGGAGCAGGACGACGCGACCGGGCTGGTGCCCGTCCACGACGTGGTGCGCGACGCCCACCGCCGCCACCCGGGCTTCCGGATCGCGCGGACCGGCCTCGTCGTCGAGGCCTTGGTCCCGGCCGTCATCGAGCAGAAGGTCACGGGTCAGGAGGCCTTCGGCGGCTATCGCCGCCTCGTGCGGACGTATGGCGAGCCGGCACCAGGCCCCGGTGAGGGTCTCGGCCTGATGGTCGCCCCGTCGGTGCAGGTGTGGCGCCAGGTGCCGTCCTGGGCGTGGCTGCAGGCCGGCGTCGACGGGGCTCGCTCGGCGACCGTCCAGCGGGCGCTGGCGGTGGCTCCGCGCCTGGAAGAGTGCGTCGACCTCGACCCGCGCGAGGCCCACCGGCGGCTCCGCGCCATACCGGGGATCGGGGTGTGGACGGCCGCCGAGGTGCGGCAGCGGGCCCTCGGCGACGCCGACGCGGTGAGCTTCGGCGACTACCACGTGGCGCGCAACGTCGGGTGGGCGCTGGCCGGCCGCGAGACCGACGACCACGGCATGGCGGAGCTGCTCGAGCCCTATCGGGGGCACCGGTTCCGCGTCACGCGGCTGCTCGAGCTGAGCGGCCAGGTGCGCCCGCGCCGCGGCCCGCGCATGGCGCCGCGCACCCACCTGCCCCGCACCTACCTCAGGTAGTCACGTCCGCCCGACTTGGCACGCCAGGCGGATGAGTTCCTAAGGGG
>NZ_DCYC01000063.1:15995-23225 GCF_002330965.1 Arsenicicoccus sp. UBA2120 | reverse complement strand
TCGACGCGCGTGAGCGGCGGGTCCAGCCCCACGATCACGAGGCCGTCGTCCGTGGTGGCGTGCACACCGACGGCCGGGAGGCCGATCGGCTCGGTCTCGACGCCGTCGAGGCTGGGCGGGAGGGCGAGGTGGGCGCGCATGACGACCTCGGACCCACGCTCGGTCTCCTCGCGCTCCAGGTGCAGCTCGAAGCGGCCGGACTCCTCGGGCACCAGCACCGGGCGGCCCTGCTCGTCGACGAGGGCGACCCCGGACTGCTCGACGTCGCGCAGCAGCCGCACCGCGGCGGGGCCCACCTCGCCGAGGGTGACGCGCTCGACGGCGGCATAGGCCGAACCCGTGCGTCGAGCTCGCACCGCGCGCGTGATCTCCTGCAGCGCCTGCTCCTGCAGCGGGTCGATGTCGGCCTTGACGGTGCCGTAGAGCGCGCCGGGGTCGAGCCCGGTCCAGCTGATGCCCGTGCGGATCCACCCGCGGGCGCCCTCGACCAGCGGCGTCATCGTGATGCTCGAGCCCCAGTCGCCACGACCGCGCGGCGGCTGGGTCACCGCCAGCTGCAGGGCCACGCGATCGGGGACGTCCTCGGCCGCCACCGCGCCGAGGGCGTCGCGCCAGTGGGCGCGGTGGGCGGGCGGCATACCTCGCCACCAGTGACCACCGGAGTCGTCGAGCGCGCCGGACTCGGCGCGCTCCTCGGCGTCGCGGACCTGGGCCTGCAGGATGAGGGCGACCACGTGCTTGCAGTCGGCGCCGACGGGGCAGGTGCACGACGAGGTCCAGCTCGAGTGCCCGGGTCGCCCGGGATGGTCGCGCAGCTCGGCCCAGGCGGCGTAGGGCTTGGCCCGGGACCCCTCGACGGTGCCGTGGAGGCGCCGACGATCACCGGACGGGACGATGTCGAGCACCCGATCTCGACGGGCATAGGCCTGCCCGCGCTGGACCGATCCCGACCCGCACAGGCGAGCCAGCATCACCGCGTCCAGATCGGTCAGGCGGGTCGCCTGCACCAGCTGCACCACTGAGACCTCCTCGACCACCCCGACTGCCCCACCCTAGCCACCAGGACCGACAGACCCCGACCATGCCCAGGAGGCAGACGCCCGGCGAGCGGCCGGTCAGCGCTCCCGGGACGGGCTCCGCGAGTCCCCCACAGACCTCAGGAGGCGCCCGCGAAGGAGTCGTCGGCGACGTCCATCGAGGCAGGCCCCGGACCGGGCTCGCGCACGAGACGCGCCGCCACGTCGACGGCCTGCACGGGATCGGGCGGCAGCAGCGCCGCACCCAGCTCGCGCGCGACCTCGGGACGGGCCCCACCACCTCCGAGGGCCGTGCGGTACTGCGCGCACAGCCGGCGCATGCTCGCCGACCGCGAGGTGAAGACCGAGGGGCGGGAGCCGGCCAGGACCAGCAGGTCGGCCGAGGACTGACGACAGGTCACCGCGATGGCCGCGGTGGGGGTGTCCGCGCCGAGCAGGAGCACCCGCCAGCCCTCGCGCTGCAGGAGCAGGGCGAAGCAGCTGAGCACCAGGTCGTGCCGCTCCCCGGGCGGGCAGGCGAGCACCGCCGTGTGGCGCGTGCCGGGCTCCACCTCGAGCGCCAGCGCCGACAGCCGTCGCGCGAGGACGCCGCTGGCCAGGTGCTCGTGCGCCACGCCCAGCCGTCCGCTCTCCCACTGGTCACCGATCTCGCGGAGCAGCGGCATGAGGACGAGCTGGATGACGTGCTCGACCGAGCCCGCGGCGAAGGCGTCGTCCAGCGCGCTCCCCAGGGCGACGGGGTCGAGGGCGGCGACGGCCGTCAGCACGGCGTCGACGTGGGCGGACGCGTCGGTGAGGACGGCCTGGCCCCGCTGCGGGCCGCGGCGGGCGACGTCGCCGAGCGCCACGGGGGGCGGGAGATGGTCAGGCACCGGGATACCGTACGACGCCCGCCCTCACCGCCGGGCGGGATGCGTCCGGACGGGTGACGGGCGGTCCGTCATACCTGCGTGACCCCCACGACGATGCTGTCGACCACCCGCTCCGACAACGCGTCCACCGCCTCGGGCGGCAGCTCGCGCAGCGGACCCTGGACGACCAGCATCGCGAAGCCGTGCACCGCCGACCAGGCCGGGACCTCGGCGTGCGGGCGCCGCTCCGGGGGCAGGCTGCCGTCGACGACCATCTGGTCGAGGGCGTCGGACAGCAGCTGGTATGGCGTCCGCCCGCTGTCACCGTAGGCGACCGGATCCTCGGTGCGGGCCCGGTCGACCGGCTCGAGGTAGGCCGCCTGGAAGAGCCCCGGCTCCGCCCTCGCGAAGTCGATGTAGCCGAGCCCGACGGCCCGCATCCGGTCCCGTCCGGCGGGCTCGTGCAGGGCGTCGAGGCGGCGCTCCATGGCGCGTGCCGACATCCCCTGGCCGTGCCCGGCGACGACCAGCATGAGCGCGTCCCGGTCCGCGAAGTGACGGTAGGCGGCGTTGACGGACACCCCCGCCCGCCGCGTGATGTCACGCAGGGTCACCGCGTGGGGGCCGCTCGTGCGGGAGACGTCGATGGCCTCGCGCAGCAGGGCGGCCCTGAGGTCCCCGTGGTGATAGCTGGACCTGCGGGGTGTTGCGGTCATCACACCTCCATGTATACGGTGTTCACATCCTACCCCGTGGCACCCCCCACGACGTCATCGGCCCCCCTTCCACCGTCCGCAAGGAGCACCCCCATGACCGCACGCACCACGGCCCAGACCCCCGGCACCCCCACCTGGCTCGACCTGTGGGTCGGCGACATCCCCGCCACCGCGACCTTCTTCCGGGACCTGCTGGGCTACGACATCCCCGACGGCACCCCGGAGTTCGGCGGTTACACCGTCGCCCACCGCGACGACCGCTATGTCTTCGGCATCGGCACGGACATGCCCGGGCAGCAGCACGACCTGGCCTCCCTCTATCTCGCGACCGACGACGTCGAGGCGACCGTGGCCAGGGCGCAGGAGCTCGGCGCCACGATCCTCAAGGAGCCCACGGAGATCCCCGGTCACGGCCACATGGCCGTCGTCACCGACCCCGGCGGCGTCACCGTGGCCTTCTGGCAGGCGACGGGGATCGTGGGATACGGCGCGGTCGACGAGCTCGGCTTCCCGTGCTGGCAGGACTGCCTCACCGGCGACGTCGAGCGGTCCGCCGCGTTCTACCGCGACCTGTTCGGCTTCGCCACCGAGCCGATGGGCGACGGCGTGCTGCTCGCCAGGCTCGGCGACGACGGCCACTTCACCATCGGGGCCTGCACCGAGGTCGACGACCCGCACTGGGTGTCCTACCTGCTCGTGGAGGACCTCGACGCCATGACGGCCCGCGCCCGGTCGCTCGGCGCGTCGGTGACGATGGGGCCGATGGACATCCCCTTCGGACGGTTCGTGCACCTGACCACGCCCGGCGGCGCGCCGTTCGGCCTCTTCCAGGGCACCGGCGACCTGCCCGCCGAGGCCTGAGGTGCACGAGCTGCACGGCACCGTCTCGCACGACGACGGCCTGACCCTCGCCCTGACCCGAGACATCGCGATCCCCGTCGAGGAGCTGTGGTCCTGGATCACCGAGTCCGACCGCACCGCCCGGTGGTACGGCCCGTGGTCGGGCGAGGGCCGCGTCGGCGCCACGATCCAGGTGACGATGGCGAGCGAGGAGGGATCCCCGACGATGGGGATGCGCATCACCGAGTGCTCCCGCCCGCACCGCCTCGGCCTCGCCTCGGATGCGCCGCCGCCGTTCGCGTGGCCCCTCGCCCTGGAGTGCGCGGCGCGAGACGGTGGCTCGTCGATCACGTTGCGGCACACGCAGATCCCCGCCGAGATGTCCCTGGGCGACATCGGACCCGGGTGGGAGTTCTACCTCGACCACCTGGTCTGCGCGATCGAGGGACGCGAGGCGGCGCCATTCGAGGACTACCTGCGCGACCTGTCCGAGCGCTACGCCGCCCTCGCCTGACCCGCCCCCTCCCCCCAAGATCGTGAGGGTTTCGTCCACCTTTCTTGGACGAAACCCTCACGATCTTTGGAGGTGGGGTGGAACTGTGAGGGGGCGGGGAGGCGCGTGAGCCGAGGCCGGGGGCTCCCTGACATCGGGGCCACTCCTGGTGGTGATAGCAACCAGAAGTGGCCCCGTTCCTGTGGTGGCGCGGAGCCACCTGTCAGCCCCGTCGTCGGGGAGCTTTGGTGCTGCCTGGGCGACACCTTGTCTCCCCAGCGACGGGGCTCGTATGCCGACGCCGCCTGCCCTCACGCGTGGTGGGGGCAGGCGGCGCCGGCATACGGCCTCGGTCAGCTGGTCGGCGAGGTGAGGTCGTAGACCGTGGTGCCGCCCACCGTCGTCGCCGTGTAGTGGGACTGCACCCACGCGGTGATCTGCGAGGCGGTCGAGGTGCTGTCGCTGCCGCCGGGGCCACCGCCGGCTCGCCCGCCGGAGACGAAATAGTGGATCCGGCCGTCCGCGACGTACTGCTGGAACTCCGCGAGGGTCGGGCTGGCGTCGGTGCCGCTCCAGCCGCCGATCGCCATGACGGAGGTGTCGGTGCTGAGGATGTAGCCCGCCGCGGTCTGGTCGCCGACGACGGCGGCGGACCAGGTGGTGCCGGCGTTCTGCAGGAGCGTCGTGACGTCATCGGCGGACGTGGTGGTGCCCGTCGACGAGCCGCTGGAGCCGGCTGAGCTGCTCGAGCTGGCCGAGCTGCTCGGGCCGGTCTGCCCCGCCGGCGCCGGACCCGTCTGACCCGTGGGCGCCTGCCCCGTGGGCGCCTGACCTCCGGGAGCGCCGCCTGTCCGACCCGCGCCACCGGCCACGGCAGGCCCGCTCGTCGGCGTGGAGCCGGTGTGGCTCTGGCCCATCGTCGCGACCGTCCAGGCGGTGGTGCCGGCGAGGCCGCCGAGCGAGCCGACCAGCAGGGCCACGGCCGCCGCCTTGCGGAACCGCTGCTCGCCGCCCAGCGCCACGAAGCCCATCGCGCCGAGGGTGGTGACCGCCAGGGCGATCCAGCGCAGCGCCGGCAGCCACGAGTCCGCGTGGACGTGCAGGAGGTAGACGCTCCACACGCCCGCCAGAGCCACGGCGCCACCGAGGGCGACGCGCCACACGAGCGACGAGCGACGGTCCCAGGCGAGGCGCCCGCCGATGGCGATGACGGCGGCGAGGGCCGGGGCGAGAGCGACGGAGTAGTAGGGGTGCACCGTGCCCTCCATGAAGGACAGGATCAGCGCCGACACGAGCAGCCAGCCGCCCCAGAGGATCAGGGAGGCGCGGGCGGCCGAGGTGCGGGCGGCGCGGCCGGCGGCCACGAGCCCGGCGACGAGCAGGACGAGCGCGGTGGGCAGCAGCCAGGAGATCTCGGCACCGAAGGCCGACCCGAACATCCGGGTGATGCCCGTGGCGCCGCCGAACAGCCCGCCGCCACCGCCGCCACCACCGTTGCCCTCGCCGCCGAGGATCCGGCCGAGACCGTTGTAGCCGAGCGCGAGCTCCCACAGCGTGTCGTTGGTCGAGCCACCGATGTAGGGACGCGAGGACGCCGACCACAGCGACACGAGCGCGACGAACCAGCCGGCACCCACCACCATGGCGAGGCCCGCGGCCACCAGGTGAGCGAGACGCGTGCGCAGCGAGAACCGCGCGGCCACGAGGTAGGCCAGGGCGAACGCCGGCACGACCAGCAGGCCCTGCAGCATCTTGGTGAGGAAGGCGAAGCCGATCGCCGCGCCGCACGCCACCATCCACCACAGCGCCGCCTTGCCACGGGTGGTCTCGATCGCGCGGACCACGAAGTAGGCGGCGGCCGTCATCAGCAGCACGAGCAGCGCGTCGGGGTTGTTGAACCGGAACATCAGCGCGGCGACGGGGGTGATTGCGACCAGCAGCCCCGCGACCAGGCCGGCGACGTGGCCGGACACGCGGCGCACGGATGCGGCGGTCAGCGCCACGGTCCCGACGCCGGCGAGCGCCTGCGGCAGCAGCATCGCGACGCTCGAGAAGCCGAAGATCCGGCAGCTCAGCACCATCAGCCACAGCGCGACCGGGGGCTTGTCGACGGTGATGGAGTTCGCGGAGTCGAGCGAGCCGAACACCCACGCCGTGAGGTCCTGCGTCCCGGACTTCACCGCGGCGGCGTAGAAGTCGTTGGCGTAGCCGTTGCTCGAGAGGTTCCACAGATAGAGGGCCGCGGTCAGCGCCAGCAAGGCCCACAGGGCCGGCCGGGCCCACCGGGGAGCCGCCGCGTCTGAGGGTGTGGAGCCGGCGACGGTGGTCGCGCCCGAGGGGGTGGTCGGGTCGGAGGACGAGCCCGGCCGTATGCCGTCCGGCGCCCCGGCGGTCGCCCCGGTCGCCGTCTCGGCGCCGGGTGCGGCCACCGACGCCGTGCGCGGCCAGAGGCGGCGGCGCAGGAGTGGTGTGGTCGTGGTCATGTGCGGTCCTTGGCGTGGGGGCGGTGGGCGGTCCGACATACGACCTGCCCTCGGTCACCACCGACTCTGCGGCGCGGGACTATCGCGATCCGTTGAGCTTCCTGTGAGGCGCCCATGACCCGCGGGCTCACCCCCAGACGGCGCCGCGCAGGATCAGGACGCCCATGATCGCGAGGATCCAGGCGACGGTCTCGCCGCTCTGCCGCTCCATCCACGCCGCGAGCCGCCGCAGCGTCGGCTCGATGCGCTCCCCGACCCCGAGGCGCAGGGCGAGCAGCACGAGCGCCGGCGCGATCATCAGGAGGCAGTAGCCCACGAGCACCACGGCGCGCCCCGTCATCGGCAGGGGGGACGTGCTGAGCATCCCGATCGCGGCGAGGTAGGGCAGCATCGACGCCGCCTCCACGGTGGCCGCCGCGAGCGCGAGCCCGACCAGCGCACCCGCGCCGCCGCCGGCCGCGTCGACACCCATGGCCCGGGCGCGCCACCGGCTCACGCGGGTCGCGGCGCCGTCGTTCGCGCGCTCGCTCCGCGCCTTGCGGTTGCCCGGGAGCAGGATGCCGATCGCGATCAGGCCGATCCCGACCACCTTGCGCGCGAGCTGCCCGGTCTCGGTGTCGAGCCAGCCTGACAGGTCGTCGAGGAAGGTCACGGCCCCGGCGCTCAGCAGCAGCCCGAGGACCCAGTAGAACGCGGCGATCGTCCCGAGGAACACCAGCACGCGGGTGGCGCGGATCCGGCCTGGCGTGATCAGGAACCACACGGGGATCAGCAGCGTGCCGAAGCTCGTGGCGTCGATCAGGGCGAGCA
>NZ_DCYC01000063.1:15466-15817 GCF_002330965.1 Arsenicicoccus sp. UBA2120 | reverse complement strand
GCGTCGATCAGGGCGAGCAGGACCAGCGGTCCGAGGAGTGCGAGTGTCATGCCCCGACCCTCCGCCCGCGCGGGTGCGTGGCGCGTCGGCCGGTCGGCCGATCCTCGCGGGTGGGGGCTACATCCTTCGGCGTATGCCGGAAGGGCGGCGTGCGTGCTGCAATGGCACGGTGAACCAGACCGCCGACCTGCCGCGGCGCGACGTCGACCTCGACGTGCGCGGGCCGCTGCTGATGGCGGTGGTGGGGCTGCTGCTCCTGCAGATCGACCTCGTCGACATCTGGGGCGACAGCCTGCCCGGGCCCGACAACCGGTGGTGGCACGCGGTGCCGCTGCTGGCGCTGTGCGCGCT
>NZ_DCYC01000063.1:0-15331 GCF_002330965.1 Arsenicicoccus sp. UBA2120 | reverse complement strand
GCTGCTGGCGCTGTGCGCGCTGATGGCCTGGCGGCGACGACGGCCGATGACCTGCCTGGCGCTGGGGCTGGTGGTGTTCGTGGCCGAGGCGGCGTTCGGCGGGAGCGTGGGGTCGCTGCTGGTGACCATCGAGCTGGTCTATGCGGCCGGGCTGCACGGGCGGCGTCCCGTCGTGGACTACCTGGAGTGGGTGGTGGCCGGGGCCGTCCTGCTGTCCGGCGGAGTCACCCTGGCCGCGACCTGTGACCTGCGCCTGGCCGTGCTGACGGCGCTGACGGTGTTCGCCGTGTTCGGCACGTCCTACTGGTGGGGGGCCTCCAGCCGCAAGCAGCTGGACCTCGTCGAGGCCGAGCGCCGCCGCGCCGCCGACGAAGCCCGTCTCGCCGAGCTGCGCGAGGCCGACGCCCGCCGCTCCGAGCGCGAGCAGATGGCCCGTGACCTGCACGACGCCCTCTCCGGCAGCCTGTCCGCCATCGCGATCCACGCCGAGGCGGGGCTGCAGAGCGAGGCAGCACGCGACGAGGCCCTGCGGGTCGTGCGGGCGACCTCGCGCCAGGCGATGGGCGAGCTGCAGACGATGCTGACGGTGCTGCGGCCCGACCCTGCGGCGACCTCGTCCCCGCTGCTGCAGGGCCCGCAGGACCTCGCCGGCGTGGTCGAGCAGGCTCGCGCCCGCGGCCTGGCGGTCCGCCTCGAGGTGTCCCCCGACCCGCTGCCGCCGCTGCCCGCCGCGGTCGGGCAGGCCGCCCACCGGGTGCTGCAGGAGTCTCTGCACAACGTCGGTCGCCACTCCCCCTCGCGGTCCGCCGTCGTGGGGATCCGCGCCCACGGCGACCTGGAGCTCGAGGTGGTGTCGGTCGGCGGAGCGCCGGCGCCCTCGTCGAGCTCGGCGGGCTCTGCGGGGTCGGGGTCCTCGGGGTTGGGCCTGCACACGATGCGGGAACGCGTCACCGCCCTCGGCGGCTGGCTGGACGCCGGCCCATCTCCCTCGCCCGCTGCCGGTCGAGGCGACGGTCCGGGCGGAGGTGCGGACAGCGTCTCCGGCGGTGGCACGGAGCAGTGCGGCGACCCCGAGGTGTGGCAGGTCCGCGCCGTCATACCGCTGCCCTCTGCAGGAGAAGCCACATGATCACCGTCCTGCTCGCCGACGACCACGCGACCGTGCGCTCCGGGCTGCGGCTGCTCCTGTCCGCGCAGCCCGACCTCGAGGTGATCGGCGAGGCCGGCGACGGCGCCGTGGCCGTCGCGCAGGCCCGCGCCCTGCGGCCCGACGTCACGCTCATGGACGTCCGGATGCCCGGCGTCGACGGGCTCGCGGCGACGGAGCAGATCGTCGCCGCCGGGTGGTCGCGGGTGCTGGTGCTGACGAGCTTCGAGGTGGACGAGTACGTCGCGGGGGCGCTGCGGGCGGGCGCCGACGGCTACCTGCTCAAGACGGTCGACGCGGGTCCGCTGGCCGACGCCATCCGTCGGGTCGCCGCCGGCGAGGCGGTGCTGGCGCCGGAGGTGACGCGGCAGGTGATCGCGGGCTTCGCCGCGGCGCAGGGACCCCGCACGCCCCCGACCAGCCTCGATGGCCCCGCTGCTGCCGCCGCCGCCGACCGGGTCGCCCGCCTCCACGACCTCACCGACCGCGAGCGCGAGGTGCTCGAGGTGATCGCGCAGGGCCTGTCCAACGCCCAGATCGCGGCGGCCCTGACCATCAGCGAGGCCACCGCCAAGACGCACGTCTCCCGCGTCCTCGCCAAGCTCGGCTGCACCTCGCGCGTGCAGGCCGCGATCCTCGCCCGCGAGGCCGGTAGCTGACCGCACATCCCCCACACGTGAGGGGGCACGTCTTGTCCCCCCACGGCTCCTCGAGCAACCACGTCCGCCCACTCACTGATCCGGCCCCGGCAGCGGGGAGCTTTGGTGTCGCCATGGCAGCACCAAGCTTCCCCAACGGCGGGGGTGGGGCGTCGTGGCGAGACGGGACGGGCGAGTCAGGGGCGTCGTGGCGAGACGGGACGGGCGAGACGGGGCGGGGTGGAGCGGGACGAGCGAGCGGAGGTCAGGCGCGGCGCTGGCGGCGACGCTCGACCGCGCGCGTCACGGCCCGCCCGACCCACGTGATCGGCACGTCGCGCCCGGTGGCGGCGTGCTCGACCGCGGTCTCCTGCAGCAGCACCGGCGTCATGGAGGCGAGGGCCCCGAGGCGCCCGGCCACGAGCACCTGGTCGCCGGGGCGCAGCAGCATGTCCTCGTCGGGCATGTGGTGCGGGGTGCCGTCGCGCATGAGCACGAGAGGGACGACCGCGAGCATCCGCTCCCGGTCCTCGGGGTCGCGCAGCAGGTCGCGGAGCCTGAAGTCGTGGTTGCGCACCCAACGCGTGAGGGCGGGCGCGTTGCGGAGGTCGATGGTCACGAGGTCCCGCTCGGGGGCCTTGCGGCCGCACCGGTCGGTGAGGCGGGTGAGCGCGGCGGCCGCCCAGTCCTCGTCCTGCCCCAGCGCGTGCTCGACGAAGGTCCAGAAGGTCGGCGTCACGACCCGCGCCAGCACCTCCGAGGCGACGAGGTCGCTGGGGGTGTAGACGGAGTCGATGTCGAGGGCGCGCACCAGGGCACGGCGCTCGGTGGAGTGCTGGCGCACGACCACGAAGATCTCGGGGTCCACGAGGCGCGCGTGCTCGGCCATGGCGAGGTTGAGGGTGTCGCTGTCGGACCCGGCGATGAAGCCCGTGGCTCCCCGCAGCTCGGGGTAGCCCTCGTGCGGGTCGACCCACTCGACCTCCTGCCCGGCCCGGCTGAGGTCGTTGCAGATCTCGTCGCGGAAGTGGCCCTCGGCCGCGACGATCCAGCGACCGTCGTGCTTGTCCTCGCGCCGGGCCTGCAGCGGCATGCCCGCCGAGCTCATCAGCCACGAGACGAGGTGGAAGGTCGTGGGGCGCTGCATCGCGAGCAGCAGGTAACCCCCGAACCGGTCGCTGGGGTTGATCACGGCGGCCGCGCTGAAGTCGTGCATGCGTTCCTCGGTGACCCGGCTGTGGCAGCGCGCGAGGACGGGCAGCTCGGGACGCAGGAGGTCGACGCACATCACGACGGCGAGGTTGACGTCGTCGTCGTCGGTGAGGGCGATCACGCCCTCGCAGTTGGGCAGCCCCAGCCCAGCCAGACCGAGGACCCCGGGCAGGGAGGCGTCGGCGTCGATGCCGGGGACGTCGGCGTGCAGCTGGTCGGACGAGAGCTTGTCGACGCGGTCCTTGTCGCTGTCGATGACGACCATCCGCCGCCCGGCCTCGTCGAGCTCGGCGCACACCGCGCGCCCCGACTGGCCGTAGCCCGCGACGATGAAGAACGGTTCCTTGACGGTCATCACGCGCCGGCGGAAGCGCTGCGTGGCCACCGCCTCACGGAAGGCCGCGTCCTGGAAGAGCGCGAGCAGCGTGCCGATCGCGTAGGCCCAGCCCACCACGGTGCTGTAGATCGAGAAGGTCACCCACAGCCGCTGGATCGCCGTGAACGGCACGATCTCGCCGAACCCGATGGTCGTGGCGGTGTAGCTGATGAAGTAGAACGCGTCGAAGGGCGAGATCCGCTGCCCGTCCTTGCCGGGGATCAGCGCCAGCCCGAACACCGAGATGGAGAAGATCGCCACGAGGACGACGAGCGGGGTGCGCATCCGTCGGAGCACGAGAAAGATCGCGTCGGTCGAGGGCACCTCGGTGGGGACGCGGACGCGCTCGCGCGGTCGCCGCACGCCGTGCTGTCGGGTCGAGGGGCGCGCGAAGAAGAGGAGAAGCGGGTTGGTCATGCCCGCACCTCCTCGTCGGACGCGCCCTGGTCAGCCATGACGGGAGCGGTATGCCGCAGCCGGGGTCACCGGCGGCGGAAGGACACCGTCTCGGCGACCAGCAGCACGAGCGAGACGATGTTGGCGAGGGCCGCGCCGCAGGCGAGGGACACGACGCTGGCGATCTCGGGACCGGTGATGGACTCGGAGTGCGACGCCGTGAAGTAGATGTAGAGCGACGCGGCGGCGATCAGCTGCAGCACCGCGACCAGGCTCGTGGCGAGGTGGGTGGCGCCGATCTGCGTGCGGTCGCCGAACTTCAGCACCAGGGCGACGACGTTGACCACGATCGCGGCATACAGCTCCCAGATGTTGTGCATGTCCGGGTCGCCGAGGTCGCCGACGACGAAGCCGAAGTTCACCGTCGCCGCGAGCAGCACGAAGAACCCGAAGATGACCTTCTCGAGATTCACCCTGCCGAGGCTACCTGCGCGGGCGCGGACATCGGGGACGGTCGACGCCGACCGGCGCATAACGATCTGTCAGCGCCGACCACCCCGACGGGCCGTGGATCAGGCGGAGGCGCCGGCGATGTTGCACATCCAGGCGACGCCGAACCTGTCGGTGACCATGCCGAACTCGTCGCCCCACATCTGCTTCTCGAGCGGCAGGGTCACCTGACCGCCCTCGGCGAGGCCGGCGAAGTAGCCGCGCAGCTCGTCGGCGTCGTCACCGGACAGGCTGCAGGAGATGCGGGCGCCGTCGTCGTGCGGCATGCCCTCGGGGGCGTCGGACACCATGAGTGTGTAGCCGGCCGCGGTGTCGAGCTGGCCGTGCATGACCTTGTCCGCATCGGCCCCCTCGGTGCCCATCTGGCCGAAGGTCATGATGCGGGGTTCGCCGCCGAAGACGGACGCGTAGAAATCGAGGGCCTCACGGGCCTGGTCGACGAAGGAGATGTAGGGGTTCAGGACGGACGACATGGTGGACTCCCGGTGGTTTCAGGAACGTCGGACGACGCGGTGGCGGGCTGCCAGTTCGCAGCGTAGCCGTGACCTAGGACACACCCCAGGGGCTGCGGACGCCGGCCACCCCGACGGGTGCCCGCACGCCGCCTGACGGTGGTCGCACCCGGCATACGACCGAGGTCGCACCACCCGGCCGGCGGGTCCCGACCATGGGCCGATGTGCGCGAGCGCCCGCGGGCGAGAGCGTGGAGCCATGACCACCCACGACCTGTTCACCGTTGCCATCGCCTTCGTCGTCGCCGTGATCCTGCTGGCCATGACGTCGGTGCCGTTCCTGCTCGACCTCGCCGACCGGGCGGCCGCCTGACCGGCGGCGTCCTAGGGTGGCCGTATGACGCGCACCACCGCCTTCGCCGGCCACCGGGTCCCTGCGATCGGCCTCGGCACCTGGAACGTCGGCGACTCCGCCGCCGCGCACGACGAGGAGATCGCCGCCCTCCGGGCCGGCCTGGACGCGGGGCTGAGCGTCATCGACACGGCCGAGATGTACGGCTCGGGCCGCTCCGAGGAGCTCGTCGGCGAGGCCCTGCGAGGACGACGCGACGACGCGGTCCTCGTCTCCAAGGTGCTGCCCTCCAACGCCTCCCGCCGGGGCACGGTCCAGGCCTGCGAGGCGTCCTTGCGCCGGCTCGGCACCGACCACCTCGACGTCTACCTGCTGCACTGGCGCGGCCACCACCCGCTCGCCGACACCGTCGCCGCGATGGAGGAGCTCGTCCGCGACGGCAAGATCCGGGCCTGGGGCGTCTCCAACCTCGACACCGAGGACATGGCCGAGCTGCTGCGGCTCGACGGCGGGCCGGCCTGCGCGACGGACCAGGTCCTCTACAACCTGTCCCGCCGGGGGCCGGAGCTCGACCTCTTCCCGATGCTGCACCGCCATCACGTGCCGGTGATGGCCTACTCCCCCATCGAGCAGGCCCGTCTGCTCGAGCCCGGCGCAGGGCTGCACGCGCTGGAGGACGTCGCCGAGCGTCACGGGGCGACCCCCGCCCAGGTGGCCCTCGCGTGGACGATCCGGGACCCCGGGGTCATCGCGATCCCCAAGTCCTCGTCGGTCGCGCACACCCTCGACAACGCGGGAGCGCTCGAGCTCCGCCTCTCCGAGCGCGACCTCGACGACCTGGACTCGGCCTTCCCCGCCCCGTCCGAGCCCGTCCCCCTCGAGCTCCTCTGACCTACCTCAGGTAGGCACATCCGCCCGACTTCGCACGCCAACCCGCTCAGGCCCACCCCGCCCGCAACCACCTGACGAGCCAGGTGCACCATGGTCGGAAGGCCGCCCGCGGCAGGCTGTCGCGCGGCCCTGCGCACGAGGAGGTGCGGCCATGAAGGTTGCCGTCAAGCTCGGCCCCATCGGCGAGGGACCACACATCGACACGTCCGGGCAGCTGGTCACAGACTCGGCGGGCACCCGCCTGGTGTCACGGCTCCTGCGGCTCTATCCCGAGGCGGTCGTCGTCGGCCCGGAGCCACGCACCGGGCCCGGCCTGCAGGTCGTCACCCTCGAGGACCTGGACCCGACCAGCACCCTGCTCGTCAACATGGAGCCGCTGGACTCCGTGGCGTGCTTCCAGGTGCTGCACCGGCACCTCGACGAGCCGCGCATCCTGAACCTCGTCTGGACCAACCCCAGCTCCTTCCACCACCCGGTCAACTTCGCGGCGCTGGGGCTGTCCTTCGCGATGTTCCCGACCTACTGCAACAGCGAGCGCACCGCCGGCGAGGTGCGTGAGGTCGTCCAGCACTGGACCGCACCCCACCTCGCCTCCCAGGCCCGGATCGACTGGACCAACCTCGGCGTCAACGTCGAGCGCGCGTCCACGCGCAGGCCCACGGACGTCCCGGTCGTCCTCTATCCCGCGATCACGCTCGAGCGCCGCAAGCGGCCGGGCCTCTTCATGGACGTGGTGCGGCGGGTGGCCCGACAGGTGCCGCTCCGCGCCGAGGCCCGGCTCCAGGAGCAGCACCTCACGTCGACGGCGGCGATGGACATGACGCGGGACAAGTGGATGTGGGTCGGGCCCCTCACGACCCGCGACGGCTACTGGGACGCACTGTCGAGGACGACGGCCTTCCTGGCCACCGCGGCCCAGGAGTCCTACGGGCTGGAGTATGTCGAGGCCATGCTCGAGGGCGTGATCGGTATCCTCCCCGACACCGGGTGGGCGCGGGCGCTCGTGCCCGAGCGCTACCCCTATCTCTACGACTCGCCCGCCGTCGCCGAGCAGCTGCTGCTCGAGGCCCTCCGTGACCCGGAGGCCTGCCGTCGCGAGCTGGACGCCTGCGTTGGCGGCAGCTTCACGGCGTGGATCGCGGCCCGCCACAACGACGACGACTTCGAGCACGCCTTCACCACGCGGGTGACCGAGTGGTTCGGGGCGGGTGCGGCGACGCACGAGCCGATCGTGCACCATCGCGAGCGCCTCACCTGAGGGTCGGGCGGCAGGGGACCACGCCCATGCCGTATGACGGGACAAACCCGTCATACGGGGAACGGTCTGGCGCTCGGTAGGATCACGGTCGTCAGTGACGACGCCCTGACGTCCCCCTCCCCAGCGAAGGTCACCCATGTCCCAGGCCTCCCTCGCGCCCGCCCCGCGCACCGTCCACCCCGTCGACCAGGTGCCCCCGGCGCCGAAGCTGGCGGTCCTCGGGCTGCAGCACGTCCTCGCGTTCTACGCCGGGGCGGTGATCGTGCCGCTGGTGATCGCGCAGGCGCTGAAGCTGAGCCCGCAGGACACGGTCCACCTCATCAACGCCGACCTGTTCACGTGCGGCATCGCCTCGATCATCCAGGCGGCCGGCTTCGGCAAGGTCGGGGTGCGGCTGCCTCTCGTGCAGGGCGTGACCTTCACCGCCGTCTCTCCGATCATCGCGATCGGTCTCGCGTCCGGTGGCGGCACGCAGGGGCTGGCCGAGGTCTACGGCGCGATCATCGTCGCCGGTCTCGTGACCTTCTTCGCGGCGCCGTACTTCTCCCGCCTGCTCCGCTTCTTCCCGCCCGTCGTGACCGGCTCCGTGCTGACGATCATGGGCACGACCCTGCTGGGCGTCGCGGCGGGCGACGTCGTGCGCAACGCGCAGGACCCCGCCAACCCCGCGGCCCCCCTCGACCACGCCGCCCTCACCGAGTCGCTGCTCTACGCCTTCGGCACGCTCGCGCTGATCATCGTCATCCAGCGGGTGTTCTCCGGCTTCCTCGCGACGGTGTCGGTGCTCATCGGTCTCGTGGCGGGCACCGCCGTGGCCTGGGCGCTCGGCGAGCCGATCTTCGCCGGCGTCGCGTCCGCGGCTCCGGTGGGCGTGACGACGCCGTTCTTCTTCGGGTGGCCGGCGTTCTCCCTGACGGCGTGCATCTCGATGATCGTCGTCATGGCCATCACCGCCGTCGAGACGACCGGCGACGTCTTCGCCACCGGCGAGGTCGTCGGCAAGCGGATCCGCCCGACCCACGTGGCCGCCGCGCTGCGCGCCGACGGTCTGTCGACCACGCTCGGCGGCGTCCTCAACTCCTTCCCCTACACCTGCTTCGCCCAGAACGTCGGCCTCGTGCGCCTCACCCGCGTCAAGAGCCGCTGGGTCGTCGTCATGGCCGGCGTCATCATGATCGTGCTGGGCCTGCTCCCCAAGGCGGCCGCCGTCGTGGCCGCCATCCCCGCCCCCGTGCTGGGCGGCGCCTCGATCGCGATGTTCGCCAACGTCGCGGTGGTCGGCATCCAGACGCTCGCCAAGGCCGACCTGCACGACAACCGCAACGCCGTCATCGTCTCGACCGCCCTCGGTCTGGCGATGCTCGTCACCCTGCAGCCGCACGTCGCGGACGTCCTGCCCTCGTGGGCGCAGATCCTCTTCGCCTCCGGCGTGACCCTCGGTTCCATCACCGCGATCCTGCTCAACCTGCTCTTCTTCCACGTCGGCCAGCAGCGTGGCGCCGAGGTCGCCCGGTCCGGCGACCGCACCGTCACCATCGACGACGTGGACGCCATGGGCCGCGACGAGTTCGTGGCGACCTTCGGATCGCTCTACACCGGCGCGACGTGGCCGGTCGAGCGCGCCTGGGAGGCACGGCCGTTCGGCTCCACCACCGCACTGCGCGCGGCTCTGCAGGAGGCCGTGCTGTCCGGCACGCGCGAGGAGCAGGACGCCCTCGTCCGCAGCTATCGCGACGTGGGCGAGCTCGTCCTCGCGGCCGTCGACGCCGAGGACGCCGGCACGCCCCGCGGGCCCATCGCCTCCGACACCGAGGTCGCCCTCCTCGACACCAGCTCGCTGGCCCTCGACCGGATCGACGACGTGCAGCGTGACGAGATCCACCGCCTGTCGACGGCCTACCAGGACACCCACGGACGGCCGCTCGTCATGTGCGTCACCAACCTCGCCGACCTCGACCAGCTCGTCGAGCAGGGGTGGCGCCGCGTCGAGAGCTCGCCCGCGCGCGAGCACCGGGCCTCCCTCGGCCAGGTCTCGGCGATCGCGGACGCCCGCTTCGACGCCCTCGTCGCCGACGCCAGCCCGATCCGCAGCGCGTGGAGCCGCAAGTTCGAGCAGCTCACCTGACCCGCCGCGCCCACCGGCCAGCCCTCCGGACGACACAACCTGAGCTCCCGGCTCACAACGGGCCGCCCATACCCCCGGCCCAGCCGTCCGGACGACCCGAACTGAGCTCCCAACTCACTTCGGGCCGCCTACACCCCCGGTCCAGCCGTCCGGACGACCCAAGCTGAGCTCCCGGCTCACCTCGGGTCGCCATTGACACCCCTCGGCCGTATGACGCCGCCGCCGCCATCGCGACTACCGTCGATGGCGTCGGGGTACGACATACCGACGGCCCTCCCCCGGGCGCACCGGGAACCTCGAGGGCCGACCGGACGTTCTCCGACCGCCCCCGCACCCTCCCCCCAGTCCCCGGAAAGGCCCATGCACACTCGCCAGCCTGACGAGCCCTGCAGTCCCGGCACCGCCACGCGCGGTCTCACCCCTGAGGGGCAGGCGCGATGAGCCCGGTCCTCTCGCTCGTGATCGGCCTGGTGGTCGTGCTGCTGATCACGGCGGCCACGGGCTACTTCGTGGCGCAGGAGTTCGCGTTCATGGCGGTGGACCGGTCCCGGCTCGGGGCGCGGCACCGCGAGGGTGACGAGGTCGCCGGCAAGACCCTCGAGATCACCCGCCGCACGTCGTTCATGCTGTCCGGCGCCCAGCTGGGCATCACCGTCACCGGGCTGCTCGTCGGTTATGTCGCCGAGCCCCTGATCGGCTCCGCGATCGGCACCATGCTCGGCGACACCGGCGTCCCGGTGGCCGTGTCGGTCACCATCGGCGCGGTCTTCGCGCTCGTCTTCTCGACCGTGGTGCAGATGCTCTTCGGCGAGCTCTTCCCCAAGAACTACGCCATCGCCCGCCCCGACCAGGTCTCCACCTGGCTGACGCGGTCGACCTCGCTCTACCTCACCGTCCTCGGCCCCGTCATCTGGGTCTTCGACAAGTCCGCGGAGCTGCTCCTGCGGGCCCTGCACATCGAGCCGGTCCACGACGTGCAGCACGCCGCCACGGCCCGCGACCTGCAGCACGTCGTCGAGCTCTCGCGCGAGAGCGGCGACCTGCCGGACGAGCTGTCGATCATGGTCGACCGCATCCTCGACTTCCCCGGGGAGGACGTCGCGCACGCGATGATCCCGCGCGCCCAGGTCGACTCGCTGCGCACCGAGACCACGGTCGCCGAGGTGCGCGAGCTGATGCACACGGGTCACACCCGCTACCCGGTCATCGGGGACGAGGACGACGTGGTCGGCGTGGTGCACCTCGTCGACGTGCTGTCCCACCGGGGTGACGACGACGCGCCGTGCTCCGAGATCATGCGCGAGCCCCTCGTCGTGCCCGAGCTCATGAGCCTGCCCGACGCGCTGCGCGAGCTCGACGACCGCCGCGAGCAGCTCGCCTGCGTCGTCGACGAGTACGGCGGCTTCACCGGGATCCTGACGATGGAGGACCTCGCCGAGGAGATCGTCGGCGAGATCACCGACGAGCACGACCCGGAGGAGCCGTCATACGTGCCGGTCCCGGACGACGGCATCTGGGTCATGGAGGGCGACGTCCACATCGACGAGGTGGAGCGTTCGCTCGGCGTCGACCTGCCCGAGGGTGACTTCGAGACCATCGGCGGCCTGGTCATCGACCACGTCGGCGGCCTGCCGGAGGACGGCACGCTGATCGAGGTGCCGCTCCGCCAGGAGCACCTGCACCTCGACGACGACCGGCGCAAGGTCCTCACGGTCGAGGTGCTGGAGGTCGAGCGCTACGTCCCGTCCCGGGTTCGCCTCACGCTGACCGAGACCGACGCCGTCGACGCCGACTCCCCCGACCGCAGCGGCGGGGACGGCGACGGCGACGGCGACGGGTCCCCACCCGACCGTGAGTCTCGCCACCACTCCCAGCAGGACGCCCAGGGTGGCGCCACGAACGTGACCGAGGAGGGCACCCGATGAGCTGGCTCGTCATCACCCTCGCGACCGTCGCGATCATCGCGCTCAGCGCGTTCTTCGTCGCCGTCGAGTTCTCGCTGATCAACGCCAAGCGCCACCGGCTCGAGGACGCCGCGGCCACCTCCGCGTCGGCCCGGGCCGCCCTGCGCAGCTCCTCCGAGCTCACCTTGCTGCTCGCCGGGTCGCAGCTCGGCATCACCGTCTGCACGCTGGCCCTCGGTGCCATCACCAAGCCGGCCGTCCACCACGCCCTGATGGGGCCGCTGGAGGCCGTGGGCCTGCCCACCGGTGCCGCGGACGTCGTGGCCTTCGTGGTCGCCCTGATCATCGTGACCTTCATCCACCTCGTGGTCGGTGAGATGGCCCCCAAGTCCTGGGCCATCGCCCACCCGGAGAGGTCCGCGATCCTGCTGGCCGTCCCCATGCGGGGCTTCCTGTGGCTGACCCGTCCCGCCCTCAAGGCCCTCAACCACGCCGCCAACGCCCTCGTGCGCCGCACCGGAGCCGAGCCCGTGGACGAGGTCGACGAGGTGCAGGACGAGCACGGGCTGCGCGAGCTCGTCGAGCACTCCGCGGACGCGGGCACCCTCGAGGCGTCCTACAGCGCCTCGATCACCAACGCCCTCGACATGCGCGACATCACCATGGACGAGCTGATCCGGCACCGCCGGCGCCCCACGGCCGTCGACATCGACGCCACGGTGGCGGACGTCCAGGCCGCGACCGTCGAGCACGGCCACATGCGGATCCTGCTGCTCGACGAGGGCCGGGTCGCGGGCACCGTGCACGTGCGCGACACCTTCGGGGAGCCGGCGGACCGTCCCGCGCGCGAGCTGGCCCGCGAGACCCTGGCCGTGGCGGCCGAGACCCCGCTGCACGAGGCGTTCACGTTCATGCGCGAGACGCAGACCCAGCTGGCCGTGGTGCATCGCGGCGGCGAGTTCGCCGGCGTCGTGACGATGAGCGACATCCTGCCGCGGTTCTTCCCCCGCGAGACCAGCGCGCGAGCCTGACCGCCGCACCTGACCGCGAGGGGCAGTAGCTCCACGCACGACTCGGCCCCCGTCCCAGCTGGGACGGGGGCCGAGTCGTACCCGCCGGGGGCCGAGGCATCAGCCTGGGGAACGAACGCCGGTCGATGCCTTCGCCCCCGGCGGGTCTGCGCACGGGGGTCAGCGGCGGGCGCGGTCCGTCACGTCGAGGAAGGGGTGCGGACGCGCCACCGCGGCCTGGCCCTGCCCCTGCGCCACCGCCGTCGCGCCATGTGTGGCCGCGCCCTGTGTGGTCGCGCAGGTCGCTCCCTCAGCCGCGACGCCGCCGGTCGCAACGCCACCGGTCTCAGCGCTGCCAATCGCAACGCCACCGGTCGCAACGCCGCCGGTCGCAGCACCACCAGCCGACGTGCCGCGGGCCTGCATCACCTGCGTGAGCCGTGCGCTCACCTCGTCGTATGCCGCCGCGCGCTCTCCCGGCGTCGTGCTGTTGGCGCGCATGAACTCCAGGGTCGCCGTGACCTCCTCGAGCGTGCGGCGCTCGTCCTCGGTGAAGGTGCTCGCGACGAGCCGCTCGGCGTTGGCCTCGGCGGCCTCGAGGGCCACCTGGAAGTCGGCGACCGCCCGCGCGTAGTCGGTGTCGCGCACGTCGCGGGTGCCGGCCGGTGGGGTGGCGGCCCGCAGCTCGCGGCAGCGCAGCATGGCGTCGATCGCGCCGCGGGTCAGCGGGTCGGTGTGGTCGCTCATCACCGGGAAGTTGACCGCGGCCTCCAGGTCGCGCTCGTAGCGCAGCAGCCGCTGCGTCAGCTCCGTGTCCAGCGCGATCAGGCTGGCCCACTCCCGCGGGAAGTCCGCCGGGGTGCCGCGGCGCATGGCCCGGCGCCGCGCGACCAGGGGTATGCCGTCCGCCACCGCGTCGACGCCTGCCCGCACCTGGCGGGTCACCCTCCGGCTCGACAGCCACATGCCGGCGGCCACGGTGCCGAGGCCACCCATGGCGAGGACGTTGTAGACCCCGAGCGCCAGCGCTGCGGCGGGGTCGGCCACCTGCAGCTGATCGGTCAGGACGAGCACGTCCGGCGACAGGACCAACCCACCGCCGGCGGCGGTCAGGGCGACGCCGGGCGCCAGGCGGTGACCCGTGATCGCGTCCTTGCGGTGTCGCCAGCGGTCAGCGGCATACCGTCCGACCCCGACGGTGACGGCCACCAGGCCCGTGCTCACGAGAAGTCCGGTGAGGACCACCCTCATCACTCCCAACCGATGCGTGCGTGTCTCGATGACAACGCTGCCGGTGGGACGGACGTTCCGCCAGGGGGGATCCCCCTGATCCGCCCCTGCCTCACGATCGGCGAGCCCGACGTGGGCAGGTGGCAGGGGCGGCAGGGGGCGGTGATCAGCGGGCGAGCGTGCCGATCTGCTGGTCCATCGCGCTGCGGGTGAGGACGCCGATGTGCTGGGAGCGCAGCACGCCCTCCTTGTCGATGAAGAAGTGGGAGGGCAGGCCCATCACGCGGTACTTCGAGGCGAGGGCGGTGTCGGGGTCGGCGACCTGGGGAAAGGTCAGGCCCAGCTTGCCGGCGTAGGACACCACGTCGGCGGGGAGCTCCTGCATGTTGACGGAGACGATCTCCACCCCGGAGGCCTTGGCCGCCGTGTAGGCCGCCTGCATGTCGGGGGCCTCGGCGCGGCAGGCCGTGCACCAGGACGCCCCGAAGGTCAGCCACACCGGCCGGCCCTTGAGCTCGGACAGGGAGATCGGCTCCCCCTTGACGGTCCGCGCCGTGAAGTCCTGCGCGGGCTTGCCGACCTCGGGGGCGGGCCCGGAGGTGTCGCCCGTGACCTGGACGGCCTGGGCGCCGTTCAGGGGGGCGCTCTTGGCGGAGCCGGCCTTGCCGCCGAGCAGCCAGGCCCCTCCGGCGACGAGCAGCGCCGTCACGAGCAGGACGATGAGCTGCTTGCTCCCGCTGGCTCGTATGCCGCCGCGCCAGTCCTCCTTCGGCCCGGCCTGGGTGGCGCCCGCCGTCGGCTGGTCGGCACCCGCCGCTCCCTGGTCGGCACCCGCGGCGTGGGTGCGGTCGGTCACGTCGCTCACATCGACCCCCCGTAGGAGTGCAGGCCACCGAAGAAGTAGTTGCCGAAGAAGGTGAACAGGATGGCCACGAAGCCGAGGATCAGCAGGTAGGCGGACCGGTCTCCGCGCCAGCCGCGGGCCACGCGGGCGTGGAGGTAGGCGCCGTAGATCAGCCAGGTGACCAGGGCGGCGGTCTCCTTGGGGTCCCAGCTCCAGTAGCGGCCCCACGCGATGTCGGCCCAGATCGCGCCGAGGATGATCATGACGGTGAGGAGCGGGTAGGCGATCATCACCGCGCGGTAGCCGAGCTCGTCCAGGAAGGACCGCTTGGGCATGCCCTTCCAGGTGAGGTGCGGGGCGACGAGGTAGCCGATGCCCGCGCCGCACGCCACCGCGGCGGCGCCGTAGCCGAGGACGGCGGTGAAGACGTGCGCGGTCAGCAGCAGGGAGTTCTGCAGGGCGGGGACCAGGGGGCCGGGCTTGGCGTCGACGGTGGTCGCGTAGGTCAGCATGGCCGCGGCGATCGGGAGCACGAAGACGGCGAGCGCCTTGACGTCATACCGCCACTCGAAGAAGACGTAGGCCGCGAGGACGCCCCAGGCGAAGGACACCGCGAACTCGTGCTGGTTGGAGAAGGGCCCGTGGCCGGTGGCCGCCGCGCTCGCGGCGAGCGCGACCGTGAGGCACAGGAGCGCGACCTGGGTGACCTTGGTGGCGTACCACGCCGGTCCGCGCACCCCGGTGCGGCCGAGGGCGGTCGGCGCGTGGCCGGTCAGGACGGCGGTGCCGCCGCCCGCGAGCGCGGCGCCGCCGACGGTGGCGCGCGCGGGGGCGATCGCCTCGCGCTCGGCGGGCTTGCGGGTCAGGTTGACGATCGTGGCGGCGACACCGAGCCACACGAGGATCGGCCCCGCGATCAGGGCGTACTGGGAGAGGGCGAACATCGTCAGGCTCCTACCGTGCTGGAAAGGTCGGCGCGGTCGTGG